>OMYM01000501.1 GCA_900315225.1 uncultured Erysipelotrichaceae bacterium
CTCTTGTCTTGGCAGGATAGGCTTTGATATCATTTAAAGCATCGTCAACATATGGCTCGATAATGTCACGGATAATAGATCTCGGCTTTTTTTCTCCATTTGGCTGAATTGAATACAAATGTTCTATCGCATTTTTGGTAAATGGGAATAATGAGATTTTCTTTTCGCTTCCCATGTCATAGAATCCCCAATCATTGCCAAAAGTCGAATTAGCAATTGGGTAGTATGCTTGATCAGCACGATAGTTTTTAACCCAATCCTCTATCATTGCTCTATCCAAGGAAATCGTATTCAAATATCTGGCAAAGAATTCATACAGTTTGTTTATGTCATTAGCGAATGGATCATCGGGGACAGATATAAAGCAACTGATGCGTTCCTTGTAGTTATCGCGGAAATTAGTGTTAAAATATCCATCGGTACAACCAACAATCGCATTGATCCGACATATTCCTTCCATTGCATGTCTTCCAGTATGCCCCACCATCAGCGCCCCAACGAGTTCTGCGCTGATGCCTGTAAACGATGTAATATCTTCAATGAACACCGTCAAGTTAAACCCCTGCCTGCGAAGTTCTTTGCGAATATCCATCATGATGTCATCAAGATTTCCTTGTTCTAAGCCACTGCATCGGAGGATGACATCTTCAACAAATGTATTTAGATATAACGCAAGCTTTTCTTTTTCAGTTCCGTCTAGATCGCCTAAAATGGCACTTGCAAAGCGTTGAGCATTTTTTTCACCATTTTTTTGAATCATGTCAAATGCATCTTCAGCAACCTCAAAGTCATCGGCTACAAATTTCGGCAATTCATCAGCCACTGTTTGACCATCATTGATGATTTTCGATAATATTCGTCTAATTGGACCATCTTCCGACATCAACTGATCTTTGATAGATTCATCTTTCAAAAACGCAAGCAAACGTCTGCGCTCTGGTTTTCGATAGAATTGTTCTTGTTCTTCTTCGGCGATTTCTCTGAGATTATCCCCTGTACCTTCATCATCATTTTCAACTTTTTTGATGAATTCATAATAAATCTCAACTTTTAGTTCATCCTCACTCTTTACGCTAGCCGCATTCACAAGTTTCATATACATCTCTCTGTTAGAAATTTGTGATACTTCCGGAATGTCTAGAAGCTGTTTCAATGTTCCTTTCAGTGTGTTGTTGTTACGGCTAATGAAAATAATCTTCTCATGTTCTGGTTGTTCCGCCTGCAAATAAGCATGGAACCAACGAATCAAATGAGATTTTCCTGTTCCACTGTTTCCCCTGACAAGCACAAAGCGTTCGAAATCTGTTGGTTCAATCACTTCTTGATAAATCTCTTCCTCCGTTTTTGGACGAGCCAATTCATCGGTAGTAGGATCAAATTTCTTGGAAATACACAGTTGTGTAAATGGAACATGTGTCGCAAGAAAATCCTCTTCTGAATTATCAATGACATCAACCTTAAAAACTTCTCTGTAGCGATTTCTGGCAATCTCTAGATTCATGAATTAACTCCTTTGTATACAAAACCAGTAATGTTCTTCTTTTTTTGCAATGCCATGGGATATAATGTATAGCTGACAATTCGATCATTATCTTCCAACAAGTCTATTTCACGATTTTCATCAAGCATCCTCAATCCATGTGACATAGCAATATTGAGATTTCTTTCTCGATAGTTTTCCGTCAAAATTGCCCCTCCATGTTGATTAAAGGCTCTCATGAATTCCTCAAAAGGATATTCTTTCCCTTTTTCCAAGGATAATACAGGCAAAAGTGTTTTAATAAAACCATATGCATTGGGAATAAATATATTGTTATGAATATAACCCATTTGCATAAAAGGAATCCATAGTCTCCATGCGTTCATCTCTTTATTATCCACATTTCCACTGATCACACCATTAATCTTCTGAATCGTTTCTACATCTGACAATTTCGCCTTATATGCATCTTCATCCAAATTGACCAAAGCATTTGTTACACGATAAAACGTTGAAGAGCTTAGATCATTCATTTTTTCTATCACATAAATCCGAAAATCTGCCATGCTTGAAATCGTTTGTTCTGCTTTTGTTAATTCAATCTTATCATCGTTGACCTTGACCAACCCGAGTTCTTTCGCGCAAGTCAAGGTTTGATTAAAATATGATGTCTTAATGAATAGTTTCTCAGGCTCGATCAATCTCTTCAAATCTTGTTGTCTGATCGACTTTTGATCCTTGACAATTGAATACATTGCATATACACGTTCAGGTGTCGATTCTGTCGTCATTTTCCCCGTAAACATTCTGTTCTCCCTATAAATACTTTCTGATTCCGTTAACTACTTCGGATATTCTTTTATCTTCAAGCCCCACAATATAATCATCCTCCACCACATGGATTACATATACTTTCATGCTTCTTAAGGCTTTCTTAACCATTTTGTATTCTTTCCTC
>OMYM01000500.1 GCA_900315225.1 uncultured Erysipelotrichaceae bacterium
CATGGCTTCCGCATCATGTTGGAAGAAGGGGCTTCCCTGTTGGTTTACCATGATTCCATCGTCTTTCAGCGCATTGTAGCAGATGCCATAGAATTCCTTGGTAAAGTATCCTTCCGAGGGACCAAAGGGATCGGTGGAGTCCACAATGATCAAGTCATAGACCGCCTTGGAGCGACGGATGAAGCGCAATGCGTTATCGTAGTATATATGCACACGGCTATCGCCTAAACGGGAAGCATTCTCTGGCAGATACGCCCTGCATGCTTCTAGGACCATGGGATCCATTTCCACCAAGTCAATGCTTTCTACCTGTTCATAGCGGCATAGTTCCCTGACAACGCCACCATCTCCTGCGCCAATGACCAGAACCTCGCGGATATCGGGATGTACCGCCATGGGCACATGGGTAATCATCTCATCGTAGATGAATTCATCCCTCTCCGTTAACATGACGCTGCCATCGAGTGCCAACACCCTGCCAAATTCCGGGGTATCAAAGATATCGATCTGTTGGTAGTCACTCTTCTTCGAATATAAATGTCTGTTCACCCGGATGCTGTGTTGTACGTCATCGGTGTGAAACTCACTGAACCACAATTCCATGTCTCCTCCTTAGTGCAAGACATTCAGGTTGTTCACTTCAGGATCGCGAGGTCCCGTCAAGGAACATCCCTTTTCTTTCGCATATTCGATATAGGCGATGATATCTGCTGTGATTTTCTCTCCTGGTGCCAGGATGGGAATGCCAGGAGGATAGCACATGACGAATTCACTGCATACAAGTCCTACGCTTTCCCTCAAGGGAACGCTCTTCTTGTTGGCATAGAATGCTTCCTGGGGCGATGCGACTACCTCGGGGTCGATGTACTCGGAAGATAATAATCCCGTAGGATCTTTCTGGTAGAGACGGCGTATCTCCGCCAAGGCGGAGACTAGCCTCTCTAGTTCTTGCATTCTATCGCCAATGGAAAGATATGCCAGGATATTGCCGATATCGCCAAACTCTATCTGGATATCATATTCATCTCGCAACAGGTCGTATACCTCGATCCCCGCCAGCCCGATATTCCTTGTGTGTACGCTCAGTTTTGTGGGATCAAAGTCAAATATCGAATCACCATTGACTAGCTCTCTGCCATAGGCGTAATAGCCGCCTATGGCGTTGATTTCTTCCCTGGCATAGTCTGCCATGGCAATGACCTTGGCAAACACCTCCTTGCCCCTAAGAGCAAGGTTTCTTCTCGATATGTCCAAGGAGGACATCAGAAGATAAGAGCCAGAGGTTGTCTGGGTCAAGTTGATAATCTGACGTATGTAGTCGGGATTCATTCTTTCTCCCGCTAGCAATAGCGAAGATTGTGTCAAGCTTCCCCCGCTTTTATGCATGGACACGGCAGCCATGTCTGCTCCTGCCTTCATGGCAGACACCGGCATGCCGGGTCCAAAGTAGAAATGCGTGCCATGTGCTTCATCCGCCAAGGCATACATCCCTGCTTCATGCGCCATCTTGACAATGGCCTTTATGTCGCTACAAATGCCGTAATACGTTGGGTTGTTCACCAATACCGCAACAGCATCTGGATTCTCCTTGATCGCCTTGGCGACCTGTTCACGTTTCATTCCCAAGGCAATGCCCAGCGAATGATCCACCTCGGGATTCACATACACCGGCACAGCCCCACACAACACCAATGCGTTAATGACACTCTGGTGTACATTGCGGGGAAGAATAATCTTATCCCCTCTCTTGCATGTGGACAGCACCATTGTCTGCACCGAACTGGTCGTCCCTCCGACCATGAAGAACGCGTTGGCTGCGCCAAATGCTTGCGCCGCAAGCATTTGCGCCTCCTTGATCACCGAAATCGGATGGCATAGATTATCCAACGGTTTCATCGAATTCACGTCAATGGAGACACATTTTTCCCCAAGAAACTCAGCAAGCTCTGGATTCCCCCTGCCATGCTTATGGCCTGGCACATCGAAGGGAACAACCCTCATCTGCCGAAATCTGTTCAATGCTTCATACACAGGCGCCCTGCCCTGATCCAATACCTTTTTTCCCATACAACACCTCAAAAAAACACAGGCCTATGCAAACCTGTGTAAAGAACAATCGCGCACTGATCCCGCCAAAGCAAGACCATCTTCTTCTAGAGTCTATATAGCATCAATACTTTTACTACTCTTTATTGCCCATTTCACAAGTTTGCGCCTAACGCACACGGTTATAGAGTAACCAACTTTGGAATGCGAGGCTTTACGCCTCTTCAATAAACGAAGCTAACGCTTCAGCGGCAGTGGACCCGGCTGTCCGTATGGCCTAAACTCCCCAAGGAGTGGTCCGTATCAATGGACTCTATCAAAGAAATCCACGGGTATTATACACGATTCATTTTTTATGTCAATCTTTTTTTGGCATTATGTGCAATTTTAATCGAAGATTCTCTTCCCCATGCAACATTTCTTGAACTTCTTCCCAGATCCACAAGGACAAGGGTGGTTCCTGCCCACAAGCGGACGTGAGTACTTGGATTCCCTCTTTATGCCATAGAATTCCAAAGCCCTCCTTTTCTCATCAGGGAATTCCTGATAGAACAATCCTCCTGTGTAATCAGAAGCTATATTCCTATACTTGGCTCTCAGTTCATCCATCAGCTTATTGGCTTTGTCATTGTCATAAAGCGCATGAAAGAAATCCTCATAGTGTTTCCACAACAACGGATATGTTTCCTTGACATATTGAAGCGATGAAGACATCTTATCCCTTGTCTTCAATATGCATAGCTTCTTATCAACAATCGCATATTCTCTTAACCCTTCATCATCGTAATTCTCTTTTATGCGAGCAAACGAAAGACGTTCAATATATTTGCTTACTTTCTTATCATTCTCCACCTTGTCTTCTTCAATACTTAACGTCACTTCTTTCATTTTAGCGTAATACTTCTCTTCAACAACATCCTTGAATCGTTCTATCGTCTCATCCAGCTTTAACAAAAGCCTACTGTCCACAGCATTGGCAAAACTTGAAAAAGCATTCACCACAGCATAGAGAACATACTGTCCTTCTGCGTCCATAATCTTGTTAAGGTCATGTTTCTGCAGGAAATCCAAGGCATTATTTCCGTCTTGGTTGATTTCACTTGGACAATCTCTTCCGAAGAATAAATTTATATTATATGATTTTAAGACTGCTTCGTAGATACTAACGATATCGACTAAGTGATCTTCATCATCACTGAACAAATCTAAGATTTCTCTGTATTGCGATGAATGAAAGAACACGGAAAAAGGGTTATTTCTCGAGACATTCTGTGACTCAATCCCAGCCATAAGGAAATCAAAGTCCCTGACACCCAACTCATATGCCTTCTTAAACCCGGCACTTGCCTTGACAAAGAATCCCCTGGCAAAGCAAGACATGGTATATTCTCTCGCAAAGAACTTGTTGTCTGGCTCTTCCGCGCATAGCTGTTCCGCCATCCTTACCGCCTTTGTCGTATTTCCGTTTCCTCTGTATGCCCTGATCAAAAGATACTTGAAGTACGAAGAATTTGGCCATATGACAATAGCAGCTTCTGCCTCCTTGACCGCATCCTTCCACTTCCTATTCTGAAGAATTTCCTCCATCCTAGCCTTGATAATGACAGCTTTCTCATCATCCACATCAAAAGGTGGCTTCTCTTCATCCTTCTGGGGAGCCATCATCATTTCATACGCCATTCTAATTTCCTTGAATCCCTCAGGAGAATGTTCTCTAATCAGTTTAAAGTACGCCCTTTTGATCTCTTTTTCCGATGCATCGGGACTGACTCCCAATATCTCAAAGCTTGCTTTCTTTGCCATGTCCATATACTTCTTCTACCGTGTCTATTGTACCATTCTTTATCGTATAATGGAAGACATCAAACGCACATCATTTTCAGTTCATCTCTGTAATCTCTTCATCGATTCATACTACAAATTCCATTGTTCCAGCAAGACCACGGCATGCGTTTTCAACGCAACCGCAAAGCCAACATTCATCCGTTTCTCGACCCATGGCAGATCTTCCAAGAAGGCGCTACATCAGGCACAGCCATGGAATTCGATAAAGTGAAGAGATTGCATGGAAATACAAATATTTGTTGCATAAAGGCATAAAGCAAACCCAGAAAAAATAAATATCGTTGGAAATTCAAAATACCCGCAACATATTTCAAGATATCCCAACATTCAGAATCTAGTTTTACATTGCCCAGCGGACAATACTATTCTAAAGCTAGTAGAAATAAGAAAAGCAAAAGACCTTGATACCGGAGAATCTCTACTGTTTCCAAAGTATGCCTGTCGTACTTGCAAAAAGTTATTCACATCGCTAGACAAATACCCTCACTTGAAAGAAATTAATTATAACTGCGTTAATTACATCAACATAACGCAACAGGGCGATGCCATGCGCAACATTGCACAACCTACCGAAATACCTTTCCGAAGATAAAATGCTATGTATATGGAACCACCCCGCCAAATGCTTGCCTGGTTTGCGGAGATACCGTTTTTAAGACTACATACATAAAAGTTCAACCGCATGTAATAAAATCATGCAGAGAATGTAGGACTTATTATCTCGATCACGATTCATATATTAATTTCAAAGCATATTTTCATCCGTCTAATATCGATGAATTGAGAGAAATACGATTGAATCAAGCAAAGACGAATTCAAAAAAAGAAGCAGCACCAACGAAAAATCCACCAACAGCAAAACCTCAACCCTCTCCAAAGATAGACAACACTAAAAAGACTCCTCCCACAATTCAAAATCCTTCTCAGATTAACTCCCAGCAAAACATTGTCCAAATGAAAGACTTTGTTGTTCGGCGCAATATCTTTAAATGCAGGTTTAACAACCACACTCTCCAAAATATCAATGCGAGAATAAGCATACTAAACAAGAATTGTAACATCGTACAAACCACTATCTCAGCAGGATATTGCGCTAATTGCAAAACGTTTTTCATCATGGAAAGTACTTACCAACACCTAAAACGGCAAGGAACGCTCCTTTGTCGCATATGCGATGAGAAATCATATATCTCAAGTGATTCATCCGAAAACATGTGGTCTCTTGCGCATGAATCAAAATTGATGCAGTATGGTTATACCGTATCCCAATCCTCAGAATTAACAAGCGTACGACGCCGAAAAATACTAGAGCTTCTGATCGATAATAAGATTATGACCAAAAGCGATATCATAGGTTATTTAGATTTTTTCATCAAACAAAGAAAAAGTCAAGAAAAATTTGCAGTTGCTATTGAGAAATGGGAAGATGACCGTGATTATATTTCAAAATACAATGCAAGCAACGATGAAACATATGGCGTTAATAGAATCTATCGGAGGCACTAATATTGTATCTCTTTGTATTGTCAAAAATAACACCCATAGCTTTACTGTCCCTCAATCAGACAAGCATGACCAAACATGGGGATGGCTCCGTATTTTCCAAGCGTATATTCTTTCGATATTGCCCAGGGAATACCTGGCAACGAATTCAATGCAAATGTGCCGCAAAACACATAGCATAATGGACAAAAAGAATAATCCATGATATAATCATTGCTGTAGGGAGGTCCATGGCGATGGCAAGACAATTGACCAAAAGCAACCAGTCATTTGAATTCATTGTGTCAAATAACTTCTTCTATGTCGATAAGACCATGTTCATCAGAGAGTGGTGGAAAAAAGGGGAATCTGTGACTCTGATCACCCGCCCAAGGCGCTTTGGAAAAACAATGACCATGAGCATGGTGGAGCGTTTTTTCTCTGTGCAGTATGAAGGGAATCCTGAGGTATTTGCTAATCTTGATATATATGATGATAGCGAGATGATGAAGGAACAAGGAAAGTATCCAGTCATATCGCTGTCACTGGCTGACGTTACAGATCCAACGTATGGGGAAATGATAAAAAGTCTGAGTGCAGTGATCAGGGATGTGTTTTCAAAAGTGTCAAAATACCTTGGTCTGGACAAAATTGAGCCGCGCGACCTTGAGTACATCCAACGAATCTTGAAGGAAAAATACGATGACAACGATGAAATCATCCCCCTTTCAGAAAACACAATCAAAGGGAGCCTCAAGAGGCTTTCGTCCATTCTAAATGCCAAATACGATGGAAAAAAACAATTATCATCCTTGATGAATATGATGCCCCGCTTGAAAACGCATATCTAAAAGGCTACTGGGACAAGGCTGCCGAGTTCTTCAGCCAGTTCTACAAAAGTACGTTCAAGGTAAACGAGTATCTAGGAAGAGCCTTGATCATGGGCATTAACATGATTCCCAAGGAAAGCCTCAACTCGCCTTTCAACAACCCTGCCATCTGCTCCGTCAAGGATCCGTTCTACGAGGATGTATTCGGCTTTACGCAGGAAGAGGTGGACGATGCATTGTTCGAGTACGACCTGCTTGGCAAAAGGAACGATGTGAAGCGATGGTACGACGGCTACAAGTTCGGCGACAGGACGGGCATGTACAACCCGTATTCCATTTGTTATATGATTGGAAACAGGAAGACCGGCATGTACTGGTCCAACACGGCGTCCAACAACATCGTTTCCCTTGTCGTCAAGAATGGGTCAAAGGACCTGAAGGACGAGTTTCTCACACTGATGACGGGGGGAGCCATTTCCAGCAGGATAAAGGAGGCGATCACCTTCAAGACGCTTCGCTCCAGCAGGGAGACCCTGTGGGCGCTCCTGCTTGCATGCGGGTACCTGAAAGCAACCGACATGGAGGAAAACAGGTATTCCTTGGCCATCGTGAACCACGAGGTGATGGAGATGATGGACGACCTTGTGCTGGGATGGTTCTCGGACAACGGCGATGATTCCGCCTACAATGGGTTCATTGACGCGGTGACCAAGTGCGATGAGGAAAGGATGCAGGAAAGCCTTTCCGTTCTCTCGCTGGAACTCATGGGAAACGCCGACACGGCCACCCAGGAAAACAGCAAGGACGTTGAGAACTTCTACCACAGCTTTGTGCTGGGGCTTGTCGCCTCCACGCGTGGCAGGTATTCGATCACGTCCAACCGTGAAAGCGGGAAGGGGCGCTACGACATCATAATGGAGCCACTGGACAAGTTCAAGGACAACGGCATCATCATCGAATTCAAGATCTTCAACCCGAAGGAAGAGGAAAGCCTTGAGGAGACATGCTTGAGGGCATTGAACCAGATAGACGACAAGAAATACGAC
>OMYM01000496.1 GCA_900315225.1 uncultured Erysipelotrichaceae bacterium
AATTTGTGATTGTTTTTGACGAATTGGATAAAATCACCAATGCGGCAAGTAAAGGTTCTGCAGGAGAAGAACGAGAAAAAGAGGGAACCCCGGATTTCGACACCACTGTGGATGGTTTTACCGATGCCATGGCATACGAGGAACGTAAACAGAATGTGCTTAGGTTGTTGGCTAACATGAAACTGTTCATATCTACTGTGAAGGCAAAATGCGTCTTTATTTCGGGGCATGAGCTGTTTGATGCTTCGATGGCGGATCTTTCAGATCGGGAATTTGCCATCAACAGCATTTTCAATGGTGTATTAAATGTGTGTAGTTTTCTCTCTCCCGAACGTGGTGAGACGGATGTCAGTTCTATGGCAGAACTGTATTTGGCAACCATGCTTATTCCAGAAGATTATATTGTAGAAAAGATTTGTGAAAATTCGGAGCACAATGATATACTTAAAGACGAACAGCCATCGTTGCGTTGGTATTATGAGTACTTGATGGAGAAACATGTGCAAAGTGATAATACAAGTACAGAAGCGGAACTGCGTGAAAGAGAGAAAGAAATCATGTATGCAGTTGAGTTTTTGCGTTATTTCTCGGTGTTTCTCTCCCACATCAGCAACGGTTCTCCAAAGAAGATCGCCACTTATTTCGAAAAATATATCAAAACAAACTATGATGCTATCAAACAATTTGAGTGGCACGATGAAATTGTAATTGGCGTTCCGTCGGAACAAGATGTGAGAAAGCAATGTGTTCTCTGTTTCGACCCCAATTCGCAGAAGTTAATCAATTTCGTCTATTATTTGGCATCGCCAGTGATGCATGCCATCACAAACGAGGTGAGCAATTATGGTGACAAACTTTTGGTGTCGTCTTCGTTTATGTTGGATCAGATATACAAGTACCATGGAAAAGGTTTTTCATGGCGCAACTTGGAACAGATGCCGGAATTGCTCACATCAAACAAGAATCCTGAACTCCGAGATTCCATGTCTTCCATTGTGGAATTTTTGCTTCAAGTACATATTGCAAATATCTCTTTAGGAATTTTCCAATACAAGTTCCACAAACAGATTTCGGAGGAAATATCAACACTGTCGAAAATTTCCGAAGAGGCATCCGCTATTTTCAATTTCACATTAAACGAATCCGAGGCAGTCAAGCGATATAATACGCGTTTGTTGAGTCATTACCTTAAATTAGCAGGCAGTAAACCCGATGCGTTCATCTACAAGGATGTGCTCGAACGTCTTCACGAAAACCAAGGGGATATCTTTTTCTTCGAGGAGGATTATTATCGAGCCATTCACGAATACAGGAGCGCATTACAATATATTCCACAAGACGAGTATTTCGCTGCTGACATGTTGGCTCATCTAAGATGCAGCCTTAAAATTGGAATGGCATACGAATATCGAAAGACTCCCGAAAATGCGTACATGATGTATTGTGAGATTATCAACAACTTAATACATCTTCATTGGATAGAAGAAGGTGAGCTAGGCTTAGATTATACCATGCATCTGTCCGGGGACTGGAGATTGAAGCAAACAGTTCTTGTGGATAAAGCAACATTCAAGAATGAATTTGATTTGAATGAAGATTCTTCACTTAGACGTCAATTCAAGTCTGGATTATGGGAAGACTTAAAGCAGGAGTGGGGAGTGATGAATCCACAATATAGTTTAGATGCGGAAAGGACAATTTCTGATTTCTCGGGGCTATACACTCCCGAAAAGAGCGAACTCTTTGAAAGACTTACCACTTTTGAGGATATCAAATATATCTATCAACCCATTATTGCCAAGTTATTCGTCACCGAAAAAATGCAGATGAGTGGTATCACTCAATCAAGTATTGAGGAGGCAGAAGCGGAGTTCATGACGCTTTTCAGCGATACTAATTCGATTGAAAAGTTCATGATTGCAGCTGGTTTTTTCAGCAAAATGGCCGAGATTTTGTATTATAAAAACAATTTTGTCATCAGTTATCATTCTGAGAATTTGGCAGCCGCATTATATCGGTTTGACATCAATGTCTTGGGCTTATTGGATGATTTTTGTTTCACCAGTTGCGGTGCTGGAAAAAATGATGCCATTGCTGTTAAAAAAGATGTAAGGAAGTTTTTCAACGACACAAAGATGGGCGACATAGAAGAAAGTGTGTATAAAAAACACAGTGTCACATTCGAAGAATTGTTTTCTTTTGTTGGGGAAAGAAATATAGAAAATGCTCATGTTTTTGATTATTTGAAATATCTTGCGGAGAAAAACGTTTTTAACATTCAGTCGAAATGGGAAAAAATCAAAGATTGTTCTTGCCGGATCACAGCATTGGACAATGCAGGATACAAGTTCCCATGCAATGCGTGCAAATATGTGAACAGGAGTCTTGTCATCTTGATGAAAAACATGTTCAGAGGCGATTTGACGCATGATTCCGATTTCGAGAGAGACAGCAAGGCGGTTTCTCTTCTGAAATACACTTCACATAAGTATATTAAGCACTTACGCCCATCTCAAATTTCGTTGTTGGCATCAACAGCCGAACAATCTGCGAACATTTTGCTTTCGTGTTCAAGTACAGATGTGAGGAGAGAAAAGTTAGTGAGCAACTTTGATTCTGAAATTTCCATTGAAGTAATATCCTTATTGAAATCACTCTCAAAAGAAGATATCGAGGAACATAAACGTGAAGATTTATTGAATGGCTTCAAGTATAGGATAGCCATAGAAAACTCAAAAGAGAAAGACACAACCCATCTTCGAAAACTCGACAAAGTGTTGCTCTATTATTGGGCAGCGTTCAGGTATTATGAGATCGCCACCATGTACAAGGAAGCAGTACAGTGCGTAGAACGAATAGTCAAGGTATTGGAAGACTACCTGACAGTTATATGTTTTGATCAACCAACCCCATATCGTTTGAACGTTGTTAAATTCATAAAGACAAAAGAAGATAATTATTTTCCTATAATTGAAAATCTGTTTAAGCGAGCTGCTGTGGTTGCAGGACGCCAATATGACAATTTTGATATGGCCGAAATTCACGAATACAAGTGGCTCTTCCATTTGGAGCACTCTGATGATGTGGATCTTGCCAAGTTGTCGATTTTCCCTTCTCTACAGACTGTGTTTAATTCTGCCATAAAATGTAAATTGATGTGCTTTCAGTATCTTGAGAAAGAAGATCCCGTTTCTCCTTGGAATAAAGAAGAATATCAAGATTATTTAGCCATGGTTTATCATCGAGTTGCCCCGTCGTTGCGCCATGAAAAAACATTTAAAGGAGAAATCGAAGCATACTATATGAAATCCTATCTGAATCTTTTGGTTTGGGTGGAATTATTGGGTGTTGATGCGTTGGGCGCTGAAAGAGAAAACTATTTGCAAGAAAACTCTAATAAGGACAAGGAGAAGTCAGAGCATCATAAGTTGTTTTATTCGAATTTAATTAACTATTGGGAACAGGGCGAGGATAAGGGTTTGGATAACAAGATTTTCGGAATCGACAATACCGTAGATTCGAAACTGAAGTTGCTGAATTTTTTAGTTTATGACTCCATGGTTTGTTTATCAAATATCCTGAAAGTGCTTACCCCTCACAGTCATATCACCACTTTTTCAAGTAGTTTTGTGGCAGAAATCTACGACATGCTATGGGAATGGTCAAAATACTATGAATTGTTGTATGATTTGTATATTTATTATCGGTATGATGAAGAGGGAAATGGAGATATGAAGAGAGAAGTCGTTACGATGTCTTCAAGAAATACGGATACGGCTATTAACGAAGTAGACAAACTATTAAGTGATTGCGTAAGGTGCATGAAACGGGAGGGGATACACAGCAGAGATGAATTCGGATATCTTTATTCAAAGTTGTTTATTGGTATTCGGCATGATATGGATGACACCACGATACATCACATTTACACAAACTATTCTGCCGAAATGGCCATCAAGTATTATCGTATAGCAAGGGATATTAATAGCGAGGGGTTAGCCTATAAAGACTTGATAGGCAACATGTATGTGTTGAATGATGATTTGCATAATGATACGTGTAGGTTTAATTTGGCAGACGAAAGATACATTCTTAACAGTGGTTTGATCTACACCAAACGTCGGCAACTGGAAAAGATGTATGAAGCTTCGAATATCAATAGAATGACCTCATACGAAAAAAGTTTAGGAGAAATAGAATCGGAGTTTATCTTCAAGATAATTCAAGACAGATTTGCGGATTCTCCTTATATGAATACTGAGTACTAATTATAAATATTTGTTATGTCAGAATTGGTAAATTGGATAGAGTCTCGTGATAATTTGAGAACAGAGAATTGTAGAATCATGGAAATGCTTGATTCCCAAAAGGTTTGTTTTGAAGAAGTCAAGGTGAATAAGGACTTGTCTACATTTTTGAATAAAGCACAAGGATATGAGGAGAAATTAATTAAAGAAGTCAAATCTGTTGTGCTACAAGATAAGGAAACATATGATAAGGGGGGAATAGTGAGCGA
>OMYM01000488.1 GCA_900315225.1 uncultured Erysipelotrichaceae bacterium
CGAGCAGGCAAAGGTAATGAGCGAAGACTAATTTGAGCTTTAAGTTTTTAATAAATTAAGCACATGTTTTTGTCATGCCTTCATGGATCCGGCACCTGTTTTCTTCGAAAAAATGTATTAAGTTATCAGGTGATAATATAGTAACCAAAGATTTTATTTCTCAATATTTAATATAGGATATGAGCAACCTATGAATGACTATCATCATGTTGCTTATCGCAGTTTCATGAAAAAGGAGTATTTCACGATGGATGAGTTAAAAGAACCTAGAATTACATTGCGTTGCCTAGAAATCAAGAATGTACATCACCTTCACGACATCAACTTGGCACTCGATTCTGCCAATGGGTTACCAAGGCACTTGGTGTTAACGGGAAAAAACGGAAGTGGAAAAACGAGTGTTTTAAAAGCAATTTCCAGTCATCTAGAAGAGGTTTGTAGCAATGATAACTTCTCAAAGAATATTCAGGCGCTTCAAGTACTTAATCACCAGTCGAAAGATTTATCTATTGTCAATGATGAAAAAAGAATGAGAGATACAAATCAAGTTATGGAATCTCTTCGCACTAGTGTTGAAAAAGCAAGACATGGCATTGAATTGGTGTTCAACGTTCCGTACTATCAAGTGTTTGATTCATTCCAGAACGGTTCATTGGTGATTGCCTTCTTTCAGGACAACCGTAAATTTGAAACTCTTCCCGTAAAACACATCGAAAAAGTTCCTTTGCAGGATCATTACAAGATATCCGAAGAGCCAAGAAAGGATTTTATCAGGTATTTGGTTGATAAAAAAGTATCTCAATCCCTGTACCAGACAGAAAACGATACTGCAAATGCAGTTCAAATCAAAGAATGGTTCGATTCTTTCGAAAGGCTTCTAAGAGAGGTATTTGAAGATGAATCACTTTCTTTAAAATTCGATGTCAAGACATTTAGCTTTTCGTTGTTGTCTGGCAATCGCGACCCATTTGACTTCAATACAATGTCAGCAGGTTATTCAGCGATTCTCGATATTACAATCAGTATGATCATGCGCATGGAAGCAAATGCAAATGGCAAGTTTGCTTTTGACCTGCCAGGCATTGTTCTGATTGACGAACCCGAAACCCATCTGCATTATGAGCTTCAAAAGAAAATCATGCCTTTTCTATGCAGGATATTTCCCAACGTACAGTTTATTGTCGCTACGCATTCCGCATTTGTTCTTAACAGCATGGAAAACGTGGTAATCTATGACCTTGAAAATCAAACGCTTGTAGAAAACGGATTGGCTAATGTACCATATGAAGGCATAATCAAAAGCTACTTTGATGTTTCCACTTTATCTCATTCCCTATCTCAGAAATTCGAAAGATACAAGGAGCTTGTGACCAAAGAAACTCTTACGGATGAAGACTTTGCAGAAATTGGAAGACTGCAGATCTATCTCGAAGAAATACCTGATTATCTTGCACTCGATCTTTCACTGGAATACAGGCAGTTAAAACTCGAACTTCAAAACAGAGAGGATTTAAAATGATCAAGGTAGAGCGTAGTTTCCCAGCCCCTGAAGCATTATCAATTGAATCTCGGAAAACAAATGGAAATTACCGACACCCTGAGGTAATTGCACGCTTGCAAAAGGATTTCCATGCAAAATGTTATATCTGTGAAATAAAGCCTGTTCAAGACCCAGAAGTTGAACATCTGTACCCCCATAAAGGTGGATTGTACAAAGAACGCATGTTTGATTGGAATAATTTGTTCTATTCCTGCGGCCATTGCAATGGAATCAAAAACAATAAAAAATACGGCGATTTGATCCTTGATTGCTGTAGAATTGATCCAGAGGAGTATATTCATCATGCAGTCGTAAAAAACGAGGTAATTGCTGTTGCAAGAAACCCAGGCAATGCATCGATTGACGCAACTGTAGATTTGATCAATGAAGTTTTTAACAGCTCAAATACGGGAATCAGGGAAATAGCCAGCAGTATGCGTAGAGATGAATTAATCCAGGAAATGAATGCATTTTTGAAGTATTTGGATCAATACAGCCAAAATCATAATGATAAACTTTCGCTTCGAATTGTCAAAAGCATGCTTTCTTGTGAATCGGCTTTTTCGGCATTTAAGAGAGAATATATCCGCATGCATCATAATCTTTATGCAGAATTATTTCGCATACTGTAAGTATGTATCGTATTCAGTGAGTATTATACTTGAGAGAGGCATGAAAGAAATGCTTGGCTTACCGTTTTCATAGGGGCAACGCCGCCCGTCGTGCAGGAAGTATGTGGAATTCTGTGTTGCTTGTTTACAGTTGCATGCTTCTAGTATCCCGTTTTCGAAATACGTGTGATTATAAAATCAACCATACGGCAATCTCTAGCGCTATGCGAAACCAATGACAAGTCAACAAGGACAATAAATGAAAATTTGTGCCTGCATCCCATGTCCATATGCGGTATAATTAATACGTATACAAAGGAGGCGGCGCATGAGTTCTATCGTTTACCATTTCGATAAAAAATCTGGAAACAAATACGCCTACGAATCCCAGTCCTACAGGGATCCCGTGACCAAGAAGACCAAGACAAAGAGAATCTATCTTGGGCGTGTCCATCCAGAAACGGGCGACATCATGCCCAAGACCGAGCTGGGAAAAAGAAACCGCCAGATTAGCACAAGAGCCATGGAAATGCTTTTCGAGGACGCACGGCGCAGGACCCAGTCGCTTACCGAAGAAGTAGAAAGCCTTAGGAAAGAAATCAGCTCCCTGAGAGAGCAATCCAAAGCTGACAACGAGTTCCTACAAGAGATTGCCGCCGCAGTCGAGAAACGTCAAGCATCAGCCTATGGGGGAAGCGGTGGCGTGACATGAGGGCTGCAGTGCAAATCAAACTTTCGCCAGCAATGGAGGCCGTGCTCAAGAGCCATTCAAATTCCTAAACCTCGCCGTATTATTTGATTCTTCTGTACTCTTCGTGGGTGCCAAATGAAACAGACACGGGCTTTATGCCGCGAAAGTCGATTGACAATGGGGGCACCTCCTGCACACTGTTGGCAAAGGTGTTGCCAAGGGGCATTATTATTGCCAACGCCTTTGCATCCCCAGGGTCAAGGGGTACAGGACCCCGTTGTCAATCGAACCGTGGAATAAACCCGTGCCGCCTAGCCGAGGCATCCATACGGTGCAAGCCACCAAAACACAGCGGATCCCTCCAGAACCTTTGATTTTAAGGCATACTTGAATTGCGACTCACGATCCGTGCAGAAGACTCCCGATTTTTCACGGAATTACGAGGGATCAACTTAAGGGCAAATATCTGGATGTCGCAGACATACAAGCTATAGATTCTTCAGAATATGCATGTGACCAAATCGCTCCTATGTTTGCAAAGGAATTGATTAAGCGCTTAAAGCTAAAAATTGTTCAATCGCCGATTGGACAATTCGATAATAAAGAAGAAACAATCGGATGAATTTGTATAATCTGAACTGTAAAACGAAATAACGCTATAGGCTTTTTAATTTCATGATGTAAGTGGACTGTAAAAAGATCTGATTCATCAGATGACTGTGGGGTGGTGAATTGTCCAATCATCGATTGGACAATTCGAAAATGAATACAAGCTCATTTATAATTTCATATTTTTGAGTCATAAAATTGAAGAACTGGTTCTTTTCTAGAGGTTATGGCATCATGCCTCTTGTCTAGCAATGGACATGGCTTGCATATTCGCCATGGCTGGTATATACTATGTTTGTCCAAGAAAGGAGGAAAAACATGGCAAGGGTCGTATCAACGGGCAGGCAGGATTTCGCCTTGATGATGAAAAACAAAAATTTTTATGTGGATAAAACCAAATTCATCGAAGAGTGGTGGAATGATGACAAGGATGTAACCCTGGTCACGCGTCCAAGGAGATTCGGGAAGACGCTGATGATGTCCACGGTGAACTGCTTCTTTTCAAACCGGTATGCGGGAAGGAAAGACCTCTTCAAGGGTCTGTACATCAGGAAGCGGAGGAAGATGATGGAACTCCAGGGGACATACCCCGTCGTTTTCCTCTCCTTCTCCGACTGCAAGGACAGCGAGGATGTAAACGGTCGCTCAATCAAGGGGTACAATGACATGGTTCGCGCGATCAAGGAAGAGATCAGCGACCTTTACGGCGAGTTCCCCGAGATTCTCGGGAGCAACGGCATTTCCGAGGCGGAAAAAAGAAAGTTCGTCCGCATCCGCGACTTCGAGGACGAAAAGCAGTTCACGACCGCCATGATGACCGATTCCATCCAGTTCCTTTGCAAGCTCATTTCCCGTGTCTCGGACAACAAGCCAATCATCATTCTCGATGAGTATGACACCCCCTTGCAGGAGGCATACACTTCAGGCTACTGGCCAAGACTGGTCAAGACGATGCGCGCCTTTTTCAACAAAAGCTTCAAGACAACGAAGCACTTTGAAAAGGCGCTGGTCACGGGCATCACCCGTGTCTCCAAGGAGTCATTGTTCTCCGATGTGAACAACTTCAACACCTATTCGGTGACGAGCGACCGGTACGCCGACTGCTTCGGCTTCACTGAGCAGGAGGTGTTTGATTCCCTTGACGAGTACGGTCTGTCCGAAAAGAAGCGGCAGGTAAAGAACTGGTACGATGGCTTCGTGTTCGGGAACCTGAGGGAAATCTACAACCCCTATTCCATCGCCTCGTTGCTTAACGAGAAGAAGTTCAAGACATACTGGGCGGACACCTCGTCCAACGCCCTCGTCAGCCAGCTGATTCGGTATGGCGCAGATGGCACAAGGGACGACTTCCTCCAGCTGATGAAGGGGGATGCAATCAGATGCGTCATCAACGAGAACGTGGTTTACGGCACCCTTTACGAGCAACCGGGTGCCATATGGTCGCTGCTCCTAGGCAGTGGATACCTCAAGGCCGAGGAAGTGATGTGGCCCGGCGAAAACGATGCTGATCTGGACAAGCCGATCTACACCCTTTCGATCACCAACAGGGAAACGCGCATCATGTTCAAGGACATGGTGAACGCATGGTTCACGACCGGGACAAAGGGCAAAAGCTACGACAGGTTCATCGAGGCGCTGCTCAGCTACAACATCGAGGGCATGAACATTTTCCTCAACGAGGTTTCGCTCAACTCGTTCTCCTACTTCTGCACCGACAACTCGTCGCCTGAATCGTTCTGGCAGGGCTTCATCGTGGGACTGCTTGTCAGGCTTCAGGACGACTACATCCTCACCTGCAACCGGATCGCCGGGTATGGCATCTACGACATCCAGCTCAAGCCCAGGGAAAAGTCGATGCAGGCCTTTGTCATTGAGGTAAAGAACATCGACGCCACGAAGAAGGCCGTGCTTGAAAGCGATGCACCGCTCAAGAAAGGCGTGAAGGATGCGCTAGGGCAAATCGAGGACAACAAATACTACACGGAGCTTGTGTCCGAGGGATACCCGGTCATACGCAAGCTTGGCCTTGCGTTCAGGGGGCAGAAGTGCCTCATTGGCGATGCGGAATCAATCGAAAACGAATAGTAGCTGTTCGGCGAGGGGGATTTTGCC
>OMYM01000487.1 GCA_900315225.1 uncultured Erysipelotrichaceae bacterium
TGTGAATATGTATAACACAGAACGATCAAAATATGAAAGCATTCTTAAACAAGCAATGTTGATGGCTGGCTAATCACATTTATTTAATGGGATGTATGTTTGTTCTTTTAAATAAAAGAACACTTCCAAATTCATTAGCTCAACGTGTTTTGGAGTATTCTTCACTCTTTGATGGTGTAAAAGTATCTGGTTTGCCAAGATTTATTCCCATCATTGAGTTTGATGTGCGTCAATTGACTTTGAAACGCAGAAAAAACAGAAAATGACTTGACAGATTGCCAATGGAGGAATAAAATATATACAACAGTTCCCTTCACGCCTCTTTCAATCTTGTGATTGAAATGCGCACCCGAAGGGCCGTTTTTTTGATTGTTTGCTTAGGGTGCTAGTTAAAAACCAATAATCTATCTCAGGCATTTCAACCAAGCATTTGCAATTTCTCGATGTCCATTTACCGTGGGGTGAGTCCCATCTAGTGTTTCATATCGTTGGTTTCCCAAGTCTGCTAAATCACATCGATTTCTCCTTGCGACTCTGCGAATGGTTTCGTTGTATTCCTCGAAAGCGATGCCGTGATAATACTCGGGAAAGATCCAATAATCATTCCCTGCCATCCTGGTGCGCATCAATGTCCCACATATGATTCTTGCTTGATATCTGTTTTTAATTGTCTTTAACATGATGTTATAGGCATCTTGAAAACAGGACAGATCGTTCAACTTAAACCTGTTTCTTATCTTTACACCATAGCCAAAATCATTGAAACCCAAATAAATTAGGATCACATCAGGCTGACTTGATGCATGTAGGCAATGTAGCCTTTCTTTGCTGGTGGCTGAAGGAAACGCTTTGCCTGAAACCCTGCTCCCAGAATATGAATTATTCACGCATAGCTCGCCATTCAATTCTTTGATTACCTGATACCACCATGTGTCGGAAACGGAATGAAGATTATTCCTTGCTTGAGTTGAAGAATCGTAATACACAGCATAGCCTTCTGGATTATATCCTTCGAATGTACTGATTGAATCACCGAGGATCGATATTTTCATCTTCTTACCCCTTGCATAGTATGCTCTATGATAAATGAAAGTTCAACAAAAAATCATTTGATTTTACATGTTGCCCAAATCATGTATACATGCTATAATCTCAGAAAAAGGAGAAGTTATGAAACTCTTGGCAGCTGACTATGATGGAACGTTGAAATACCTTGATGCCGTGACAAGGGAAGACATTGATGCTTTGCATCAATGGAGGAAGGCAGGGAATCTCTTTGTGATTGATACGGGGAGGTCTATGGAATCCATTCTGGAGGAGACAAAGAAATACCAGATTCCCGTAGACTATTATGTTACGAATAACGGAGGCATGGTCTTTGACAACAAGCAGAATGAACTATATGCGACATACCTGGAGAGGATCATGAGCCTGGATATCATGTACATTGCGGAAGAGATTGGCAGTGTTGTCTCCTATGTCGCAAATGATGGGTTTAGGAGGCATCGCATCATTGTGGACAAGGAACTGACAGAGAAGCGATATCCTTCCCTGGAGCCGGACATGAGCAGGGAAGAACTCATGAACATGGACAAGTATGCCCAGATTGTCATATCCATGGCTGAGAAGGAATATGCTACGGATTTGGCAAGAAGGATCAATGAACACTTCCCGGACTCCGTGGAAGCATATGCCAACAAGTACGTGGTCGATGTTGTTCCCAAGGGCATCTCCAAGGCGGACGGGCTTCTACGCGTTGTACAGTTGACGGGAGTGAAGGAAGAAGACGTATACACCATTGGCGATGCGGACAACGACATCCCGATGATCACATATGGTCGCAATGGCTTTTGTATGGATTTGGCAGAAGATAGTGTCAAGGCACATGCAAAACATACTTGCCGATGCATCGCGGACTTGATCAAGATGGTGTTGCGATAATTGCTTGGGGTATAATGATGCAATAGGATAGACAGGCGTAGCCTGTCTTTCCTATTGCTTTGAAGAATTATTTAATGCGTATTTTTGCAATATCCAGTGGTACAATCAGCTCTTATATAGTCACATACGGTTTACATTCCAAAGAGATAAATGGGAGTGAATAACATCCTAATTGCACAAATCACATCACTATCTAGTAACATATTTTAACTATTGTAATTTGACATAATGTGTCTTATAATCCAGTAGTATTTTGATTAGGAGGCACCTCAAACATGACTAGCAATAAAGGTAGGAAAGCACCACCTCTCAATCTGTCCGATGATGAACGGGAAACACTGGAACGTCTGCTCAATTGTGGCGACACTGGAATTGAACTTCGAGCCAGGATCGTTTTGGCCAGCTCCGAAAACAAGCAGAACAAAGTAATCGCGGAAGAACTCGGCACGAACGAAGCGTTAGTTGGAAAATGGAAGAAAGCATACAGAACTGGAGGAATTGATTCCCTGCAGGTTCCCCACAAGGGTGGCCGTCCCAGAAAAGATCCGACCACGGAAGACTTGCATGAGAGGATTCAGGATTACCTGCGCAAGCGTGCGGTTGACAATCCTGAAGACATGGGCGAAGGAAAGTCTGGCAAGAAGAAACCAACGGTGGCGGAGATAGCTTCGGCACTCCAAGTTTCGGAAAATGCTGTCAGCTATGAACTGAACAAGGCGGGCATTACGCTGGAGCGTTCAAGGCGCTGGTCTTTTGAAAGCGAGGACAATCTTCCGGAATGGGAACAGCCCGTGCTGTGCATCCATCGCTCCAATGGCTGCGGCGCCATCGTTGTCGCCTCCCATGCACTGCCATGCGAAAACGGCCGGCTGCAGGCGCAAGGCGTATTCACGACGACGAACCGCGCATTGGCCAAGGAACTGGAAAA
>OMYM01000484.1 GCA_900315225.1 uncultured Erysipelotrichaceae bacterium
CGGTTTCCCGACCTATGCCCTTAGCAGGGGCACCTCTTCGGCCTCTTGAGTATTTCCTCATGCTGCCAAGTGCACATCAAGGATTTCTCCCCTTAGCGCTTTTCTATCTTAGCATTTTTTTCTTCTCTTTGCAAGGGGTTTTTCGATTTTTTTCAAAAAAGACACGAGATGTCTTCGCCAACGATTGTTTTTTCAAAAAGAATCAACCGCGAAAGAATGTCTCTCCAAAGCCTTGGATAGTTCTTTTTGACATCCCCCATCCAGTTTGTGAAGTCAATTTCGCCTCGATATACCGTCATCTGCTTGTGGCAGCGGACAAAGCACGAGCGCTTGACCTTCAACAACGGATAATTCCCTGGTTCAAGACGTACATCATAGCGCGCGTGGCGGTATCTCTCTTGCAACATGGTTGAAACGGGAAGGGCGACATACTGCTTGTCGCCAGAGACCTCGGGTTCCTTGAGGATCAGCACCGGGCGGCTCTTGATGCCGATGGCTTGCTTTTCCCTATCGTAATATTCCGTCAAGCAAGCGTATATGTTTCCTACTGGATCGAACAATCGCCACCTCCATCATAGTCGTCGAATTCATCGTAGTACATCCCATAGGCGTAGTCGAAGGGACGAACTTTCATCGCATCCTTGCGGATGTCTTCCTTGGCGATGGCGTTATTGCCAGGTGCGTCCGCCGCCATTCCCTTGCGGGAATTGCGCCAAGATTCCTCTCGATGGGACATTTCCCGCAACGACAGCGAACTCAGGTTGCCATACTCCATCACCACATTGTTCACAATCCTGCGCGAGGCAATGTCCAGGTTCTTTCCCTGTAGCGTTCCATCGTGGAATCTCTTGCGCACTTGCGGGGATACAGGACCATGGACCCATCCCTCCATGTCTTCTTCAAACAATTCCTTGCCAAGCAGGGCGTAGCTTTCCCGCTGGGCAAAGTAGAGAAGCTTCTGCAGCTTCATTTCATCGATATCCTGTCCATGCGTGGCACGGTATGCCTCGCAAGCATATCCCGCCACATCGCAAATTCTTGCCATGCTTCTCCTTTCCTAGCGCGCAAAGGCATCGAAATACCGCAGCACGGCATCGTAATATGCCTCTCTTGTCTTGTCGCAAGCGTTGAAAATCTCATGCCTAGAATCCTCGAAGCGGGCAACCGAAACATACGGGGATCTTGCGTCGAAGTTTTCGATTCCTTCGTTTTTGACCAAGGCATCTTGTCCCGCTTCGCACACAAGCACAGGACACGCCAGCTGTCCCGCGTTCTTGATTGCTTCCTGGCAGGCAACGTGCGCCGCCCTGGTCCATGCCCAGGTCACGCCCCATGTCTGGTAATCGGGATCCGCAAGCCTTTGGTCAAACTGGTAGTCATACCGCGCCTTGTCCAAGCAATTGCTTTGCGCAAACGCATATTCGCCCGTGAAGCCATGTTGGCCAGGGGCGTATTCAACGCCATTGTCCGCCAGATCCAAATACACCGCCATGGCTCCCACCGCCGCCTGGGGAACCTTTCCCAGGTTCATCTGGAACATCGGGGAAGAAAATACGCCACAAGCAAATACATCGGGGTTTCTTTCCATGTAGAGCGCCGCAACGCAACTGCCCATGGAATGGCCAAACGCCATCAGCCGATCAGAAGAGGAAACCTTGCGGGCAAAATCAACCAATGCGTCCAGATCTTGCACATACTCGTCAAAGGAATCAACATACACCTTTCCTTCTTCCAATCCATCCACCCGCTCGCTCTTGCCATGCCCGCGCATCTCCACGAAAAACACCGAATAGCCATGCTGGTGGAAACGATAGGCGATCTCGTGGTATTTTCCGAAAAACTCACACACGCCATGCGCAATGAGAATGGCGCCCTTCTCTTGCGAACACAGCGCATAATATGCCTGCAGGATCGTCCCATCCGCGCTTTCAATCCTCTCCTGCCTTATGCTTTTAGCAAGCCATGGCGCAAGGCTTTGCTCGACAAAGCCACGATATCTTTGCACGCCATAATACTGCACCGCTTCCCTTGGCGTGTTGGTGATCACCGCATGCACGCCTGCCTTTTGGCACAAGTCCAGCAACTCCTCGCCATCCACCGTCCAGACATTCAGCTCGATTCCGTTCTCCCTTGCCCTTTTGGGAAGATCCTCAAGGCGCAGGTTGTATACGGCCGGATGCAACCTTGTCACGCCATGGCATAGCGCATAATCGACAATGCCAAGGGGACCATCCGCGTACAGAAACGCGACACGCGCCTTTGGATCGATGCGCTTGATGTTCATGATCGTCGCATGATTGAAGGAAGAATAGACAACCCTGTCCTCCATGCCATGGGAATGAACCATGGCAATAATCTTTTCCTCAATCCCGTCATAGTCGACAATTCCCGTCTTTAGCTCAATGTTTACGGTAACGTCTGTGTCCTTCAAAAGCGCGAGGACTTCCTTCATTGCGGGAATGCGCGAGATGCCACACTCAGGGTGCGTCTTTGAAAAATCCATGCGCTTCAGCTCTTGGAGCGTATGGTCTTTCACCCATCCAGTGCCATCGCTTGTCCTTTCCAAAGTCTCGTCATGGATGACGACAATCTCGCCATCGCTGCTCATCTGGATATCCAGCTCAATGCCATCCGCCCCGGCCAGAACAGCCTCCTCGAAAGCCTTGAGCGTGTTTTCGGGAAACTGTGCGCTTGCTCCACGATGCGCCCATACCAACGGCATTTCCATCCTGTGCTCCCTCCTTCTCAACGATATCGTCTAGCGTATCACTTTTTCCTATTTTATCAAGCGAACGCCTTCACGATGGTTTTGTCAACAAGGGTATGATGGTCTATAATTTTTTTCATTAAGGAGAAAAATATGTTCAAAAAATTCAACGAAAACGAACGCGCCTGGATCTTTTACGATGTAGGCAACTCAGCGTTTACAATGATGACTTCCACCATCATTCCCCTTTGGTTCAACTCTTTGGCAACGGATAGCTCCTTGTCTTCCTCTCAATATCTGGCGTATTGGAGCTATGCTACATCCATTGCGACCGTCCTCGTAGCCATTCTAGGACCAATCCTGGGAACCATGGCGGACAATAAGAATTTCAAGAAGCCCATGTTCCAGTTTGTCTTGGCGGGAGGCATCATTGGCTGCGCATTGCTTGGCATCGTGCCAAACTGGCTCCTGTACCTTGCGACATATGTCATTGCCAAGGTCTGCTACCAATCTTCCATCGTCATTTACGACAGCATGTTAACGGACATAACAACGCCAGAAAGAATGGATCTTGTTTCCTCCCAGGGATTTGCCTGGGGCTACATTGGCTCTTGCATCCCATTTTTGGCCGCCTTGGTCTTGTATCTTTTGGGAACAAAGGATATCATTCCGCTCAAGTTGGCGATCTTGCTTGATTTCCTTCTCGTTGCCGTGTGGTGGTTCTGGGTCACGATCCCCCTGTTGCGCACATACAAGCAAAACAACTATGTGGAAAACTCGGGCGGGAAAATCCAAGCAGCATTTATACGGCTTGGGGCGACCCTGAAAGATATCTATAAGAACGAAAAGAAAGTATTGTTCTTTTTGATCGGGTTCTTCTTCTACATCGATGGCGTCTCGACCATCATCGACGAAGCGGTCGCGATTGGCACCGCGCTAGGACTTGGGCAAGTCGGCCTGCTGGTGGTTTTGTTGTTGACGCAAGTCGTAGCCTTCGCCTTTGCAACGCTGTTTTCCAAGCTCACCGAGAAATACGAGAACTCCTTCTTGATCTCCGTATGCATTGGCGGCTACATCTTTGTGGCGATCTATGCCTTGTTCATGCACACCCTTTGGCAGTTTGGCATCATGGCGTTTATCGTCGGCATGTTCCAAGGCGCCATCCAGGCGCTTTCCCGCTCCTACTATGCCCAGATCATCCCGGCAGAGACATCCGGCGAATATTTTGGCCTCTACGACATCTGCGGCAAGGGAGCAGCATTCATGGGAACAACGCTTGTCGGCTTCGCCGTGTCCATCACGCATAGCGTCAATATCGCCGTCGGAACCCTGGCAATCCTGTTTATCCTTGGATTCATCTTCCTGAGAAAATCAGCGGCTCTCTAATCACATGATTTAAAAATATTGTTTTTTATTCTTTTTTGAACTACAATAAAACGGTAGTATTCGGGAGGCGCAACAAGATGTTCCAAATGTTCAACCCATTTTCACGCAAGAAAAAAAGAAAGACAAAGAAAAGGAGGCGCACTCAGAAAAGTCTTGAAGAACTTGGCTTTGACACCTCCCTCAAATACGAGAATGATAGCGATGGCAATGATGATTATTTGGAGGATACATTGGTCCTGCAGACGCAGACAACGAGTATTTCCATGAGTCTAGTCGAAGAGCTTCTTCAAACAAGCGAAAACATCGTCTTGCTGGATGTCCGCTCCATTGACGAGTATGACAAAGGACACATTCCAGGCGCAATCAATATTCCAAACGACGACTTGATCGAAATGGCAAACATAAAGTTGCCTGACGAAAATGTACGCATCTACGTCTACAGCCAGGAAAACAAGCGCTGCATGCGCGCTTGTCGAATCCTGGGCTACCTTGGATACAGCAACGTCACCAGCATCGGCTCCATCACCAACTGGACTGGAAAGCTGGAAGAGACCCCACACTCTTAACCGCAGAATAGTCTGCGGTTTTCTTTTTTGCGTTATATGCTTAGATGCACAATTAAGTGGAATTCGGCATCGTCTGCCTACGGCCATATGCGGAAGCCTTGTAGAAATCTGTTCCGGATTCCTGAGATTTCTGGTATAATTCAAGCAATGTATCAGGAGGTGAATTATGTTTAAGAAAGCAGCAAGTTTTATACTTGTGCTTGCGATGGCTTTTTCCGTTCCCTTGCCCATTGATGCTGATGAAGATCAAGAGGAAATCTCATACGTGTATGAGGCGGATGTATACCTGGAAGAGGACGATCCCGCCATCCGCGCCGCAGGCGATGAAATGCGCGCAAATTTTGTCAAGCGAATGACTTCGTTCGACATCACCCTCGATTCAAAGAAAAAATACTTGGCTCTTGAATTGTTCAACGCCATCTATAACCACGCGCGCATTCACACTGGCAATCCCAATGAAGGCGATTATCTTTACCATCACATTGCCAAGAGCGGAGGTCTGGCAAAAAGGAAGATCGAAGGCGAAGGGGATAATGCCATCTACCACTATACCGTCTCTTTCAAAATGGAGTATCTCACGGATGCCGCGCAGGAAGATGCCTTGGCAAAGGCGCTGCAACAAGTCTACAAGGAACTTGAGCTTGAAGACAAAAGCGATGTCCAAAAGATTGAAGCACTCTATGACTACCTTGTGAAGCACGCCAAGCAAGCCCAGGAATCGGATGACCGGCTAAACGATTCCGCCTATGGCGCATTCATCGCAAGCAAGGCGACTTCGGAAGGCTTTGCTTCGCTGTTCTACAGGATGATGCTGGAAAACGGCATCGATTGCCGCGTCGTCGAAGGAGAGTATAATAAAACTCCTGAAACCTGGAACATCGTCAAGGTAATGGACGCATACTACTACATCGATGCATATCTTGATGCAGGCAAGCAAGCCCGTAACTATCTGCTCAAGGGATCAAAAAGCCTTGTGGAGCACTCCTTGGCAAACAACTACAAGACCGAGGAATTCAAAAGCCTCTACCCGATCTCAAGCACCGACTATCCTTTGGAGAACAAACCCGATGATTCTCAACCAGCGTATACGCTCAACCATGAGACGCTAGAACTCAGGGTTGGCGATAGCGCCACCCTTGTCCCAAGCTGGCAAGGCGCTATCTCATGGGTTTCCACCGATGCAAAAGTTGCTTCGGTGTCTAATGGCACGGTCAAGGCAAAGTCCCCTGGCACCGCCGAAATCTTCGCCTATACCGGCACTAACATGGCAAGCTGCACCGTCACGGTAACAGAGGAACCTGCCCACCCGGAATTTGGCTTCGCGGATATTGACGGCAAGAAATACTGGTATGAAGGAAATGTGCGCCAAGGCGACATGAACGACCAAAAGAACGTCAAGGACGCAAAAGACGGATATATTCGCGGCAGGGAAATCTTCGATCCCGCAAGCGATGGCTGGTATTGGCTGGATGCTGCCTTTAATGGTGCCGCAGCCTTCGGCAAGGAAGTCTGGATGCCCTATATCTACCAAGAAGAAGACAACTGCAATGATGAAGTCAAATGGAGTGTTGCGCAATTTTCTGATGAAGGGATGCGGACGCTTGTATATAACGCAATGAAAAACAAAGACGGAAAATGGGTCAGGTATGACAATGACGGAAAGATGTTAAAGGGATGGGTAGAAATCAAAGACACTTTAGCCGAACTCTATCCAGACCAAAAAGGCAACGTCTACTACTACGACACAATAACAGGCTTGATGGCAAAGGGAAATGTCACCATCGCGGGAAGAAACTGCTACTTCGACCCAATCACCGGCGTCTTGCAAAAATGAATAATCTAGCCAGAGGATATCCTCTGGCTTTTTATGAAGCTATACTGGAACGATCAAATATCTGGAACAGATATTTACAATCGTTCCGCATATAACAGCAGGCTGACGATGCAGGATTCTACTTATTTGTTCGTCCAAGTATAAAGAGTACAAAAAAGACCGTCTACCGGTCTTTTTTGATCACCCACGCCTGGCTTGGCTTGCCCTTTAGAAGACTGTATTCCGCGTACAGATAGTTCCGCAGCAGGTTTCCTGCCTTGGTTTCTTCATTTGCATCATGGACATCGCCATTTTCATCGATATAGCCAAGGACATCGCCGAATGTCTTTCCCTTAGGGATTGACACATTGGTAAAGCATTGTGCATATTGGGACAACGCAATCAAGCTGGATTGGTAGGAAGACAATGGCAATCCTCCAGCATGCAATGCATATGCCCCCAAAGCGCATAAATCGATATCGCTCTTCAAGTCCAGTGATAACGTATCGGACGCATTCGACCAAATCAGGTAGGGAACCTGCCTCTCTTTGAGATAACTGTCCCCTTTCTCGTGATACATGTTAACAAAGGCAGGCGCATGGTCGCCAACCAAACAAACAACCACATTGCGTTTCGATTGGTTGAAATACGCGGTCACCTCAGGAATAAACGAATCAGTCAGCTGCACAGATGTCAGGTATTCATTGACTTGCGACGATCTTCCTTCCCCTATGGCATGCACGCGGTCCTCCCCAGGATTGTCGTATGGGCCATGGTTCTGTATGGTGATCAAAAACGCAAACCTAGGCTTGTCCTCCGGCATTTCCTCATAAAACCTCTTGAAGCTTTCAAACACCGAATGATCCGTTGCCCGTGGTCGTTGGGCATCGTATGCCAGATCCACAAAATCCTGGGCAAACCAGGCATCGTCAAAGCCAAGTTCTTGCCATGCCATTCCCCTGTGATAGTTGGCGGACATCTCGGGATGCGCACCCATCGTGGCATATCCTAGGTTCTTTAGATATCGGACAATGGACCAGGCATTGGATAAAGGGATATTGTTATAGGGAGAATATGTCCTTAGCAAGGACAGTGAGTTTTCTGTCAAAAGCTCATATTCACTCGTGTTTGTCCCTCCGCCAACGACGGGAACTGCCGCAAAACCCTTGAAACAGCTCAATCGACGATAGTTTTTCATGTAGTCGGCATCGGTCTCTATGTTAGCCAAATGACCGAGGTCATAGTATGTCTCATCGAGAATAAAGACAATATCGGGATACTCCTCGACCTTTGCCTCGATGGGAGCACATAGCGCTATCTCCTCTTGACCATATCCTTCCGGCATGATTGCCTTGGCATTGCCATGGGCAATGTTGCCAATCATGCCCATGACCATCCCATGCGTGTAGTAGTACTCTTCCCAGCTCCATATGTCCTCGTTGGAACCGATGCCCGAAGATAGCGCCAAGACAAAAGACAGCACAGCCACGTCTACCGCGCAAAACATCATTCTTTGCCTTCGCCTTGGTCTTTTGCGCTCTTTCAACATGCGATCTACCAGCCTTGAACAAATAACCATGGCCACGCAAAGCAAGGCAATCACGATGCCACTGATGGGCAAAGAAAGACTGTATTTGTCAATGATATGGCGCAATGTCGCTCCATTCCAGAAATCCCGCATCACCACGACCGTCCCAGCATATGCAAGACCGCAGAAATTGTATAAAGAAACCAATGAGCATATCGCCGCAAACACAACCATGGCGCGGCTATCGCCAAAGGCGATGGCGCATGGCATCGCCCCTAGCAACACTATGCAAAACCCCAATAGGTAATGGCTTGTGTCTTGGACGACATTATCGTTGAAAAGGACACACGGTCCCATGGACAGATCAAACGACAGATTCGCAAACCCAGCGATCATGAACCCCTGCAACAGCCTGACCATCCAGTAGATAGCATCTATATTCTTTCGCATTCATCGCCTGCCTTTCCTTTTCGCATGCATTCTATTGTTTTTTTCTTCGCAATGTCATTGCGTGCTCGCCGTTTCGCATAAACACAATGTCATCAGCTCCTTGTAAACGGACATAGCCTTCCCGCATGGTCAACTGCTCCTGCCCGCAAAAAGCCTGGTCGCAGGCAAAGCCAGTGAAATACAGCCTTCCATGCGCATCGCCAAGCGCATCAGAGAACAAATGCCATCTTCCATGATTGACGCGGAAACAAGGAATGTCGCTATGCCCAATCAAGACCAAACTGTCCTCAATCCCATCTAGTTCGAAGAAGACAGCGCACGGATGGATTTCCTTCATGGATGACTTCACATGTCTGTCTTTCGTGAAAATCCCCTTTACATGCATGGCAATGTGATCATCCTCGACGATTGAAACAAACGCATACGAGCCATCGATAAACAACCGTCTCTCAAACACAAGCCTGTGCCCTTCGGCTTCATATACGCGCACCGTGGACATTCCTTCCCTTAGCATAGGTAATTCAATGTCATAGACAACAGCGCTTTTGCCTTTGGCAACGATATAACCGTCAAGACTATATGTCTCGCCATCTATTTCCATTGCCAGGGAAGCGAAAGACGCATGGCAAAAGCGCATCGACTTGACAATGCGGTACAATGGATGCCTTTCTCCTTGCGCCCATACAAATGTATCGCCATATGCCTCGCCCGTAAACTCTGGAACATCCATTGGCGCAAAAACGATGTCGCCATGTGTTCCTTCGACAATATCAAAACGGGATATCTCTTTTGCCACGCCATTGATGAACGCCTTTCCCTCGAATTTCGCGGGATCCACCTGCCGTCCATTTTCATCCAGCGCAACATTTCCATGACTGTAATATTTGCTGTAGTCAAAGACAACTTTTCCCCCGCACTTGACACGATACCCAGGGATTTCCCCTTGTGCCAAAAGGCAATCCCTTTGCGCCAACCGATACCCATTCGCAAACGCAGTGTACGCAGGCTTTCCCGCATCCTTGCCAGAGATCTCTACCGTTACACACGCCATGTCAATGTTCCCGCCGAGCCAGACGTATGGGATATGCATATGCATTTCCCCGTTCTCTTGCCAAAGAAACGCCTTCCAGGCATCCTGGTCTTGCGAAGGTTCCACATAGCCTACATCCAATCGATCAAACGTCTCTTCGCCGCAATGATACACATTCCTGCCATGTGCCTTGCCGTCCACATACCTGATGGCATTCGCCAAGAACAGCGCCTCGTCCCTGTCCTTGCCAAAGCTGCGACAGATCCCCTCGAGATTCCCGCCTAGCGCCATGCCAAGCTCATTGACGTATATCTTTTGCGCCATGGCAAGATACTCCGCAAGATGGGAAACAGGAACAATCGCCTGACGCATCAAGAACTCCCTGGTCGATTCCCCATCCAAGGCATATTCCTGCGCAAGCGACTTGATAATCTCCTCCCCAGCACGTCTGCCAAACACATCAAAAAAACCTGGATATTGCGCAGCCACATGTTCCCATAGTCCGCCATCGTATTTTTCAAGCACGGTCAGACACAGCGACACAATGATCACGTCTCGCTGCCCTTGCGTCAAAATGACATTGTCATACGCCGAAAGATATCTTGCGGCCTTCTCATGGACCATTGACACCATGCCTGGGTCATCTATCATCCTCAATAGTTCCAATCCAGTCCTTCTTCCCTTGCGCATCTTGCTTGCAATGAAAGCGACCATTTCATTCGCGTCCATGAATTCCTGTGGCCACGTCCTTGTTATTTGTTTCACATGGCGCATGATAAAATCCATCGATGCCTTGCCCATCGGCATGCGCCTGTCCTTGAAAACACTCATTCCTAACCCCCTTAATTTAATGCAAAGGCGATGCCTATGGCATCGCCTAGAAAGATTTGCTACAAAC
>OMYM01000569.1 GCA_900315225.1 uncultured Erysipelotrichaceae bacterium
GGTGAGAGTGTCACATGGGAGACATGTTCTTTGAGGCAGTGGCTGAACAGTGTTTTCTTGGATACAGCTTTTACGGAAGAAGAAAAGGAAATGATTCAAGTATCGCAATTGAAGAATGAAGGTAATCCAGAATATGGAATTGAATGTGAGAGTGCCATAGAAGATGCAGCAGAAGAAATTACAGAAGATAAAGAGTTTCTACTTAGCATCCAGGAAGCTCAGCGGTATTTTGCGGGTAATGTGAATAGGAAATGCAAGCCAACGGAATCTATTAGTGCGGCTCTTGTCAGTACTGGTGGTTCGCTCAATTACTATGGTCTTTGGGGGTTGACCATAGCCATGATGCCATTCGTCTCAGCCTGATGATCAAGCTGTAATCATCTGTCGCGGGTGGCGCTAGCTGATATTTGAAGACGTAGAAAAGGATCGCACGAGCGATCCTTTTCAGGTGGATATAGGATTGGGCAACAGGATATGGATTGGTTAGTTCCGTCCACCCAATGGAACTGCTTTAGGATGATGCGGGTTTTGCCTTTCGGCATAGAGATATTAACAGACATTCAAGTTATATGCAAATGTTTTTTGCAAAAAGTAATCTCAAATGATGTGATACTCTAATCGAGCATAAGGATTATTTGAACAAAAATGACTTGGCTAAAATGCGATATATCTATTACCCATAGGCTATTTTGAGTATTTTAACAAGTATATTTTTGCAATGAAAGAAATTATCAAGAATGACATTTATTTTGATTTTGCGCAGATGGTGCGCGGGCATTTGATTTTGCGGAAAGAATTCTCGCGCGTGCGTGCGCGCGCACTTTCGCGGATTTTAGCACCATGTGCGCTTTCTGGTCATTTGATTTTTCGGGAAAGCGCACATCGAGATGATTGTGATTTGGGTTCGTGCAACGGGACACCTGCGCCAATAAAGGGAATTTGTAGGATACTTTCAAGATGAAGAACCTTGGATAGGGTGTAAGATATGTTGTAGAATAGATTTTCATAGAAAGGAGAATGACCATGGGGACATATGTTAATCCTAGAAACAATGGGTTTAGGAAGAACTTGAAATCTGGTGACTACATAGACAAGACTGGCATGATAGCTTTTATGTTTTACACGTCCTAGGCGTTTTGGGAAGACTACTGCATCTAATATGCTTTCAGCCTATTACTCCAAGGGATGTAAGTCTGAGAAGCTTTTCATAAATCGAGAAATTGCGAAGGATCCTTCTTTTTTGGAACATCTGAATAAACATCCTGTCATCTATTTTGATCTTTACCCGTTCATGTATGAATGGAGCAGTGGAAAATTGAAAGATCAGACAATGGTTCAGTATTTCGAGGATACGCATGTGGCTGAGCTTGCTAGAGAGTATTCACATGTGGAAATCAAGCAAGGCATGTCTTTGCACAATGCCATGCGTGCTATAGCTAATGATGAGAATGATAATCACAAATTCATTGTGATTATCGATGAATGGGATATGGTGCTTAGGGAAGGGGTAAATGAGCCGAATATGATAGAGGATTACATTGCTTGTCTTCGCTCTATCTTTCGGTCAAAGGATACGGCAGACTACCTTGATGGTGCCTATATGACGGGAATCTTGCCTATTATCAAGTACAACACTCAGTCGGCGCTTTCCGATTTCCGTGAATACACGATGCTTGATCCAGGACCTTTGGCGAAATATGTCGGGTTTACGAGGGAGGACATTCGTGTTGTTTGTGAGAGATATGGTGCTGATGAGAAGGCGTTGAAGGAATGGTACGATGGTTACAGTTTCCCTGGTATTGGTGAAGTGTATTGTCCATCATCGATCATTCAAGCCGCAAAGAATGGCGTATACAAAAGCTACTGGACTGCCACATCCGCAATGGAGTCCCTTACCGATTACATTTATTGAACTTGGACGGTCTGAAGGAAGCCATGAACGAAGTACTTGATGGTAATGCCGTAGCGGTAAATACTCGTATGTTTGAAAATAGGCTTGATCAAGTGGACATAAAAGACAAGGTTCTTACTGTATTGGTTCACTTGGGTTACCTCTCTTTCGACCCTTCTAGTCTTACAGCAAGAATGCCGAACCAAGAGGTTCGGCTACAGACGCTGAATGCTTTCGCAAAGTCTCTTGATAAGGCGTTTGTTACTCGAGTGAATCGATGTGAGAATGTGTTGCATGCTACATATGCGATGGATTGCGAGTTGGTCGCGAGTCTGTTTGAAGAAATTCACGGAGAAAGACTTTCCATTCATTACAACGATAAACAAACGCTTCGCTATGTCGTTCTCACAGCTTACAACAATTCACCCAACGTGGGATATTCAACTTTTGAGGAACTATCCAGTGGAAAGGGATATGTTGTTATGTTTAAGCCATTGGCAGGGTACACAGATCCTGTTATTGTGGTGGGGTTGAAACATAACAGTTCCGCCAAAGCGGTACTTGCCCAGATACACGAGAAAGATTATACAGGTATTCTGAAAAAAGATGGTTACCAAGGAGAAGTTTTATTATACTTGGACGCACAAATATGTAGAATTCTGCATCCTCTGCCTGCTGTTATATGCGGAACGATTGTAAATATCTGTTCCAGA
>OMYM01000483.1 GCA_900315225.1 uncultured Erysipelotrichaceae bacterium
ATATCTGGAACAGATATTTACAATCGTTCCGCATATAACAGCAGGCAGACGATGCAGAATTCTACCTATTTGTGCGTCCAAGTATAATAAAATGTTGGAAAGGTGGCAACTGTTCAGTAAATTGTAAATATCTGTCCTAGTATATTTCCGCAGAATGCATTGGTCATTCAAGAATTTTGGGCGTAAGATTTATCATGAACAAAGCAATTTGTAGAAGGGAGATACGACATAAAGAATTCAATTCCATTGCAATTCACAAAAAAATCCAGCAGACTGCCGACAATGCAAGGCAGCCTGCTGGATTGTCTATTCTTGGTTTTCACCAGGATTGGGGATCGAAGCGAGGAGCTGAGGGTGAATCGAAAGACTGGTTGATTTACAAGTTTGCCTCGATACCTTATCTCATTATCTTCTTCATTCATGCACTTGCGGAGCGCAACTCATCGAACATTGCATGGGCAAGTGCCGACATGATTGCCCGATATTTACCGGCATCTTCAAATAGCTTGGTGTATGTCTCGGTACTCTCCATATACGCTTCTTGTGCAGCGTCATCAAATAGTTGCGGGAAGATGTTCTTCTCGAAAATCTGTTGACCGTCTGTCTGGGCGGATTTTTGCAATTTCTTGTTGTTCTTCAATTTTTCGTGAAGAGCCACAATCACAACTTTGTCGCCTTCGGAGAAATCTCCAACAAACTGCTCATTGATTTTTTTGATCACTTCTTCCAAGGGGCTTAGGGTTTCCGTCATCTTTACAGGTTTCTTCATCTTTGCGGAGTCATACTCGCCAGATGCTTTCTCCATCATGATGGATCCTTCGAATGTCTTTTCAAGGCTGTAGTATTCCAGCTTGACCTTGTTTCCCAAGTCAAACGGAATCGTCGGGTCTGGTGGTAGAATCTTTGCTAGATACGAGCAGAAAATATATTCATTATGTAGGTCTTTGTCGAACATTCTCGTAATCTGTGAAATGTATCCATACCACTTTACAAAGGTACGGCATGTCTTGCGGAATTGATACCGTTGTTCCTGATTTAGGTCGTTGTATTTCTTCTGTACCGATAGCAAGGCATTTGTAATGGCAGCTTGTGTCTTGTTTGCTTTTCGTTTATCTTCATCGAAGTATATTGAAGTAACTGTCTTTATGTCGATGTCATCGTAGATCATGAATTCACGTAGCATCTTCTGTGTCTTGTAGATCAAATCGGTATTGATTTCTTCGGCAAGATATGTTTCTTGGTAGAATGGCTGGAATGCTTTCAAGATATCATCCTTGGTGTTCACGAAGTCGATAATCAATGTATCACTCTTATCAGGATGTGTTCTGTTTAGCCTGGATAGTGTTTGAACTGCTTTTACACCACGGAGTTTCTTGTCGACAATCATCGTGTGTAAAAGCGGTTCATCGAAGCCAGTCTGATATTTCTCTGCCACAATCAGGATATTTCCTTCATCATGGAAGACTTGCTTGGTCTGTGATTCATTGACATTGTTTCCTTTGCGATCCGTGTTGATATTGCTTTCTGTCCATTCCTCCTTTGCGGGGTTCTCAGGGTCTTTGATAGACCCTGAGAAGGCAGCTAGGATTTCAATGTCATGATATCCATTGGTTTCAAGGTATCGCTTGATTTCATGGTAATATCGCACAGCAGCAAGCCTTGATGATGTCACAACCATCATCTTTCCCTTGCCTTTGATCTTGTGCTTTGTGATGTCTCGGAAAGTCTCTACGATAATAGCAGACTTCTGCTGGATGTTATACGGATGAAGTTCCTCGTACTTCTTGATCGTCTTGGTTGCCTTTGATTGGGGAACATCTGGGTTATCAGGAATGTTTTTCGCAATCTGGTAGCACGTCCTATACGTCATGTAATTCTGAAGAACATCCAGGATGAAACCTTCTTCGATTGCTTGTCGCATCGAATAGATGTGGAATGGATGGAAAGAACCATCCTCGTATTCAGTTCCGAAGTTTTCCAAGGTTTGTCCCTTTGGCGTAGCCGTATAGGCAAAGAACGATAGATTCTCATGCTTGCCATGGGAAATCAATTCTCTTAGCTGACGATCTTCATTTTCATCAAAGTCTTCTTCTGACTTTCCTTCCAATTCAGCATATTCCTTCAATGCATCGGAAGTATCTGCCAAGGCAACTTTCAAATTCATGGCTGATTGGCCATTCTGAGAAGAATGCGCTTCATCAACAATGATAGCAAACCTCTTGCCGGTAACATCATACTGCTCTCTAAGATTCTTCTTGCGCTGGTAGTTACTCGCATTCTTATCCAGTGTATCAAAAAGAATCTTTTCAACCTCGGTAAACTTCTGAAGAGTCGTAACAATAATCCTCTTTCCATTCACAAGAGCAGCGCACAAATCTATGGATGCCTTCTTTTCATCGATGGTTTCTACTGTGCCTAGCGTATGATCAAATCCAATGATTGTCTCTTGTAATTGGGCATCCAGGTTGCGTCTGTCGGTGACGATGACGATTGAGGTAAAGATCGGTTCATTTGCAGGATCGTGAAGTGAGGCAAGTCTATACGCTGTCCAGGCAATCGAATTAGACTTTCCCGATCCAGCGGAATGCTGGATCAAATAATTCCTGCCAGAGCCATTTTCACGGACATCCGCAATCAATTTTCGCACTACATCCAACTGATGATAACGAGGAAAGATGAGTCGGTTCTTTGTGAAGGTTTTCTCTGTGCCATTGGCATCTTTCTTCTTTTCTTTCCTGACTTCCAGGCTAATGAACTTCTGGATGATATCCATCATGCTGTCTTTGTTCAGGACATCTTTCCAGATGTAGGATGTCACATAGTCATCACCTTCATCCTGTGGATTACCAGCACCACCATCATTCCCAGGACCATTAGATCCTTGATTGAAAGGTAGGAAATAGGTATCGGATCCTTTCAGTTCTGTTGTCATCCACGCTACATACAAATCCACGGCAAAGAAAGCTAGAACACGATGATTGAAGCGGAAGGCTGGTTCACGATAGTCTCTATCATATTGCCACTGTAGCTTTGCGTTATCCACGCTTTGACCTGTTAACTGGTTTTTCAGTTCTATCGCTATGACAGGAATCCCATTGACCGATAGCATCATATCGACAGAATTATGATTCTGTGCTGAATAATGCCACTGCCGTATGCATTGGCATATATTCTGGTTATAATGCCTCACAGCCACATCATTCAGTGTAGACTCTGGCTTAAAGTAGCAAACACGAAAATCCATGCCTCTATGCTTGAATCCATGACGCAGAACAGAAAGAATACCATCTGACTGCACGGCATCTTCAAAGCATTTGTAGAACTTCTTATACGGGTCTGAATTGCACTGTTTTTCAAAGCGTTGCCACATGATAGGCTGTGTTGCTTTCACAAACTCTACCAGGGTATGAATATCCAAAGCCATTGTTGGATCATAGCCAGCATCAGTGGCTTTTATGAAGCCACCTTCAGAAATCAGGTATTTTTCGATGTTTGCTTCAAATATCTTTTCGTTTTCTATCATAGGGATTACACAACCCTTCTCTTTCCTGTTACTACCTCATAGATGAGGGATTTCTTATATGCTTGTAGGTCTTCGATGAGAGACTGCTTTTCAGAAATGAGGGAATCGTATTCAGGGACAATCGCATCCAAATATTTAACTATAGCGTCCTGTTCTTTACGAGAAGAGGGCCAAGTTAATCTGATCTGCCTTGTTTCAGCAATAGATAGTTCGGGTCTTGTTGTTTTCTGACAAGCAATCTCCCAAAATTGTCTGTACCCCACATTTGAACTCAAAACATAAAATACATATCTTGGATTATAAGCAGGATCTACGGTAATTTTGCCAACATGAGATGTGGTATTTGACACTGGCAATGTTTCGGGTACAATTCCCGTTTTCCCAATCGTTCCTCCAGTTTTGCAGAACAGAACATCATTAGGCTTGAGTTGGCTACTCTTTATTTTTTCGTTATTCTTTTCAGAGATATAGACAACATTATCTAAGAGTAAGTCAGTGCCCCAGCCCAAGTTTTGCACCCGAATGTACGGAATTCCGTTACTCTGATAGTCATCGGTTTTAATCATGCCATGATCACCATCTCCAAGCGGATAGTGATCTTTATAATCAAGAATACGAGGAATGCGGACTAATGCCCAATTGTTTGGAATTTGACCGATCCATTCTACGCCGCTATCCTTCATTGGAACATTCTTCTCCAGCCCTTTCGTCACCGCCTCAAATATCATAGCCTGTTTCAGTTCCTTATACTCTTCGATGCTGGCTGTAGCCTCTGCGATAATCTCGTCAATCTTAGAACAACGATCATCCAGATA
>OMYM01000491.1 GCA_900315225.1 uncultured Erysipelotrichaceae bacterium
CAACTCCCTGAGCCTTGCCAGCTCATCATGTTCATATCGCATGCCAGCAAGTTCATCCGCGTGCTTTCTTTCCATTCTCTTTTGCGCATACTGCATTTCACGAAGCTGTTCCTGACACTCCTTGAGCAGCTTCCCTAGACGCTCGTTTTCTTGGCAAAGCGCCTGGATTTTTTCCTTTTCCTCCGCATCGTCCTCTTCGTCATACAAATCGTCTTCGACCTGCTTGATCAAGCAATGCGACCTGAATAATGTTGCTCCAGCAAGATAAACCCACTTCTTCACCTCCTTGGAAACGGGGAAACGGTCGATAAACAAGGAGTAGTATCCATACTCCCCTTGGTCTCTTGGCGCAATCACTTCACCCAAAGTGTAGAGGATTTGGGCAGAAGAATACAACCTATCCCCATGTGCCTTGACAACATGCGTTGGCTTGAAGAAATCCGCCTCCAGCTTCATTCCCCCTTCCGATTCACCCACTTCCGGGATGTAGTTCCACGGCAATTGCCATGACACGGCATGGACAAACATGCTTAGAGGATACTGCATCCAGGCAAACGAGAGATTCCTGTCGCACATATACAAGATGCTAAAGCAATGACCAAACAGATTCCCAATGTCATACTCGCGTATCTTGCACCGTATTTCCTCGCTCGTCAAGTCCGCAAGGGCTTCATCGCTATAGGTGAACATTGGACCAAACTGCGCCGCCTTGGCGAATATGTCCTTCATCACATCCGAACGACGATGTCCATCATCGTCCCTAGGGTCGGAAAAATCCGATTTTTCCCCCAGTTCCCTCAGTATTTCCACCAATTCCTCATCTTCGATAAAATCCAACGCTTGGACGAAATACCTCCTCCTCTCTTGCGCCAACCGATGTTTGTGGTATTGGCGCGTCCATTCCATCTGCTCCAGTTTCTTGTAGTCTTTGATGCGGTCTTCCATGAAGATGTCATACATCGCAAGAAGCCTGTCCTCCAGACTTTCCAGCGCACCATCAATGACCTCCTGCGGCAACAAGGACATCAGGCTTTCGAATCGATTGCGTGAAGGAACATCCTGGAACTGACGATTGTACAACGTCACCGTGTCCCTGAGCCAACGCACCGTTCCCTCTTCCCTATCCTTCGGGTCAAACCCCGCGCAGTCTTCGTTTCTTTGGCGCAAGACATTAAAGACATACGTAAGATCCATCTGTGTATGCACGCTGTCCTTGAACGTGAACGCTTGCCAATTGCCATCCCAATCGAAGTCATCCTCCATTGAGCGCAAATCATCCAAGCGCCCAGCATCTTCGATGGCATCCAGGACAAAGAGCGTGGCTCCCTCCAGCAACATCGCGTGAGAAGCCAATTCATCCAACGACACCGCAGGCATGACATTCAACATCGCCCAGTCTTCCATGGGTCCAACGCCCTTCAAGTCCCTTGGATACCTGCTTCCATAGCGTTCCATGATGAAGTCGAAGAACTCCACCGTGACATCCATGCTGCGATCCACCCTAGTGCCATCTTGGTCGTCCAGCGGACGGATCTTGAACGTTTTGCCTGAAATACGCAAAAAGCTTTCGCGCAGTTCTCTCATCTTCTTGCGCAACAAAGCCGCCTGGCGACTTTCAGGCTTTTTCTTTAGGTTTCTTTTTCCCATTCTTCCTCCCGATGAGAGGCATCAGGATTCGACATTTTTTATCTCAACGCCAGACATTATAGCACAAACACGCGGTTTCCCGCGTGTTATTTTTCGTTGTTGTAGTAGATGATGTAATAGCGCATTTGTTTTCTTTCATCGTAGCCCTGCACAATCAGATCGCTGACATCCGCCGCATTGGCAGAGATCTTGATCTCTATGTCCGAGTCCAGACGTATGCTGGAGCGCATTTTCTTCTTAACGTTGTTCACCGCCTCTTGGGAAATGCCAAACTGTCCCGTCATGCGATCCCCCAGCTCCTTTTCCTTAACGTATTCGCGAAAAGATGTACGCACCTCTGGATCATCCGTTGCCTCGCTGACAAATGATTCAAAGTCATAGCTTTCATTGTTCTCGAAATACTGGATCGATTGGTTCAGGAAGTCGATCTTTTCCGTCTTAGGCATGCTCATGTCCTGCTTGGCATATTGGCGCACCGTCTCCAAAACGGTGTTCGTGTCGCTATAGGAATCCTTCATTTCCTCGACATGCAGGAATTCATTGCGCCAATATGCCTTTTCACCCTTGGCGCTATCAATGACAAATACCTGCACTGGTTGCTTGCGCCCAATATCCAACATCAAACAGCCTTTTTCCATCTTTTTCGGAGATATCCCGTTTCTTTCACGTATCGCATCACTCGATACATCCAGGAACACCTGCTTGTTCTCCGACTTAAACACGCCAATCCCGTTTGTCACATCGCCGTCTATTTCGATTCCCTTGAAATACGCAACATACAATTCCCCCTGCTTAGCAAAGACATCCATCAAGTGCCGCGCGATATCCTTTGATCTTTCCAGCAAGCTGGAAGGATCAATGAATATCTCGCACGCACACGAATATACTGCGTTGAGATTGACATCCGTGTCATCCACAAACACATATCTTTGCTCAAAGTTGAAGGAAGAAAAGAAAAACTCCTTCAACCTTTCCTCCACCGCCTGCTCGTCCCAAGAAGCCAAGTGTTCCGCAAGCAAGGGATCTTCGCCAACCATATGCACGGCCAACCCTTCGATCCTAGCGTTTTCAAACCCAATCATCTTCTATTCCTTTCCACAATATTCCAGTATTTCCCCGATGATCGATGCATCGCTGAAACACGTTACATACCCTTCCAAAGTCATCGCTTTCTTCTTTAGGCTGCGCACCCTCTCATTCAGGAAAATCCTACAGTCCGCGCGACCATTGTTTGCTTCCTGGATCAAGTTCGCCATGGCGGAATTGCCATCCAAGCCAACCAAAACAGATGCCCGACGCTTGAATATCTCGTACGCGAAACTCTTGTATAACCCCATGGGCGAAGATTCGATGGACACCCGCACCTTGACGTTTTTCCCCACGATGGCATCTCTTTGCGCCTGGCTGACTTCACATGGCGCAAAAGCAAAAACCTCAAACCTCTTGTTGCGCTCGCAAAGATATTTCTCGTATCCGCTCATCGAATGACCAATGACAAAGAATATTTTTTCTGGATCCCCTTGTTCCAACAAGCCATCGATGATTTTCTTTCCCTCGGCACTCATGCGCGTCTTATGCGCATCATTATTGAACGATCCTCCCGCAATGACCACTGGTTTTTTCTCCATGGGCAGCTCTTCGATCATCGCAGCAAACGCAACAGCCGCCTCTTGCCTTTCCACGCGATAAAGATTGATTGGCCTTTGGGCGGACGCAATGCGGCTTTCCAGAAATGCTTCAATCCCCACTTGCGCAGCCAAGCATTCAAACGCCTCTTTCTTGCGCTTAAATGCCTCTTCGCTCTTAGCAATGATCTCTTGTTCATTGCGGCACATCGCCATCATATCCCCTTCGCTCAACCCCAGCATATTCATGAGCGATATTTGTTCATCCATGGAATCCGTCCCATACAAGGCACCGCCATCCGTCCCCTGCACGCACTTCACACCTGCGGAAAGATATTGTTTCAAGGGATGAACCCGCACATCGGATAGATTATTCAATCGAACATTCGAAGATATCTGGAATTCCAGCACAACCCCATCCTCCTGGATCATCGCCATCATGCGCTGTCCTTTCTTTGAGGAAAGGTTTGGCGTATATAGCCCATGCCCAATGCGAACCATCGGCATCTTTTGCCCTTGGCGCAGACCACGCCTGACACATTCTATGCTGTGAAGGACATTATCCTTGAGGGAATCATTCTCGCCAGCGTGGATGCGTATGACAAATGACTCATCGCTTTCCGCTATACGCACAACCTCGCGTATGACATTCTCCAATTCCCGTATGTCGTTGATCTCCTCCCCGACAAAATCGCTTCCCGCCACATATGGATCGATGGACACCGCCTGCAGCACCTGCAGGTTCTCCCCCAGATAATCCCCGACGCGCACCATATCACGCATGATCGTAAGAGGAATTCGCCGCATGGCAGCCAAAAAACGAATACGCACATGGGTCTCTTCATAGATCGCATCCATGGCTTCATGCACTTGCTTTAACATCTGCACCGATTCCTTTGGCTTGACCAGAGTCGTATCGGATATTTCGACATATTTCACGCCTTGCGACTGATAGCCGCGCGCAATCCACAATAATTTATCCTGGAACAGGGAGAAACGCTTATATCGATCATCTTGGTCATCCAAAATCATTTTTTGGCAATACGCCACGATATCGCGATCAGGAATCAACCCAACATCATCAAGCGGATAACTGTATTCACTCTTGGCCCCCTTGGTAAAGACATACCTGTACAGATACACTTTCTCTAGGTTGGTGAACACCGCCTGTCCATCCTTCATCACCGCCAGCGATGCTCTTATCCTAGGAATGTTGAACTCTGCCTGCTCCAAGTTGCCAAGTATCAAATCAGCGAAATTGATGAACGTGTTGTCATCGATCTTTCTATCCAGATGTTTCCCGGATAGCGCGCCATTAGACATGGCAAGCGTCACTTTCTTCCTTTGCGCCTCAAGCATCACGCGTTGTCCCTGGGACAACGACAGTCCCAGTTTCTTTATATAGTAATAAGGATACCTGATCTGATGCACGATTCCCATCGCCATGAGAACATCTCCCTTCAGGTTCGCGTTCATATGCGTATGCAAGTCGGTCGTGAACTTACACTTTGCCAAGATGTATTTCTTGGTAATGGTGCGGGAGAGATCTAGCCGATAGTCCTTTGTCTGCGACATCAAGGTCTTGGAAATCGAGGGCATCATCGCCTTCATGTCCACCGTCATGTCTTCGTGAATATTGGCAACCTTTACATTTCCCAGGCGAAAGATCCATACCTTCCGATTTTCCCCGTTGATATAGCAAGGAATCGTTCCCTCAATGACCTTGAGCCCATTTTCATCAAAGGACAATTGTAGCCCGCATAGCTTTGCCAGATTCGTGATTAGATTGCCGCTATGATGGTATGGCGTATGCAGCACATATCTCATGTCATCCCCCGTCAGGAACGTGTCCACAACGATATCTTTTTCCTTGTCCAGATAAAACCTTCCCATGCCCATGCTCCTTTATACTCAGATGCACAATGTCTGCCTGCTGTTATATGCGAAACGATTGTAAATATCTGTTCCAGTCTATTGTACCAATAGCAACAGGCCGCTACAAGAGCGGCCCGTTGCCAAAAGTCTGTCACAAGTCATATTGAGAGGTATATACAGTAACAACTACGAATGACCAACGTAGCATCACCGAGCCAGGGAATGAATGGCAGTTCCCTATGCATCTTTGCTTAGAGCTCATTGACTTAGCTCGATTACTATTATATAAGATTCTATGATTTTGTCTATCCCTTTGTGAAAAGAAAAATGATTTTTTTCCGAGATGTTTTTGGTTTTATGATAAATACCACAACAAAATCAGTACTTTTTGCCAAGTTTGTTGCATATTCAACGATACAGCATTTTTGACAATATAACTTTTATATGTCATATTATCTTTCATTCTATAGATAGTTTCATTTCCAACCGTATATTTTGAATTGGTTGGAAATTCTCCCGATGCCTAGCAATCTGCCATAGAAGGATTTTATTTGCTACAACAGTGGTTTCAACCAAGACTTGTCTCCCTGCCCAAAGGGCAAGCCAATCGCCTAGCAAGAGAAACAGCGTGAAAAACCCCTTTCCAGGGGTTTTCACGCTTGCTCAAATTGTGAGTTATACAGCTTGGCGTAGAATCCATTCTTGGCGAGCAACTCCTCATGGTTGCCAATCTCAACGATGTCACCATGATCCATCACCAAGATCATATCGGCGTTGCGTATCGTCGAAAGACGATGCGCTATGACAAACGACGTCCTTCCCTTCATCAGGTTTTCCATGCCCTTCTGTATGAGAATTTCTGTACGCGTATCGACGCTAGAAGTCGCTTCATCCAAGATCAGTATCTTCGGATCGGACAAAAACGCCCTCGCAATCGTTAACAACTGTTTCTGTCCTTGCGAAATATTCGTGGACTCTTCGTTAATGACGGTTTGGTAGCCATCCTCCAAAGTGCGGATGAAATGGTCAACGTAGGCATTGTCTGCCGCCTGGATGACTTCTTCATCGGTAGCGTCCATCCTGCCATAGCGGATATTTTCCATGATTGTCCCGGAAGAAAGCCACGCATCTTGCAGCACCATGCCAAAGCAATCCCTCAAATCATGCCGTGTCAAGGTCGTAATGTCTTTTCCATCTATATAGATGCGCCCGCTGTTGAGTTCATAAAAACGCATCAGCAGCTTGACAATGGTCGTCTTTCCCGCACCGGTTGGTCCAACGATCGCAACCTGGGATCCCCTGGCAATGTACGCATTGAAATCATGGATGATGATCTTCTCTGGATCATAGCCAAACACCACGTCTTCAAACGTAACGTTGCCCTTGAGCCTAAGATTCCCCTCCTCATCCCTGATCGAGACAGGGTTTGCTGCATCGGGGATCTCTTCTTCCTCCTCAAGGAACTCAAAGACTCTCTCTGCCGCAGCGGCGGTAGATTGCAAGACGTTCATGATTTGCGCCGTCTGGGTGATCGGCTGATTAAAGTTTCTCACATACGTGATAAACGCCTGGATATCGCCCACCAAAAGACCTTCATGGATTGCTAGGTATCCGCCCAGCACACAACATCCCACATAGCCGACATTGCCGATAAAGCTTGTGATCGGCATCATGATGCCGCTCATAAACTGCGCCTTCCATGCAGCGTCATAAAGCTTTTCGTTAAGACGATTAAACTCAGCGACCGATTTCTCTTCGCCATTGAAAGCCTTCATGACAATGTGTCCGCCATACATCTCCTCGATATGTCCGTTGACATTGCCCAATGTATCCTGTTGCGCCTTGAAATACCTCTGTGAATGAGAGACGACAAACGCCGCCGCCATTCCCGAAAGGGGTACCACGATCAACGCCATCAATGTCAATTGCCATGAGATCGAAAGCATCATGTAGAGAATGCCAATGATCGTTACAGCCGATGTAAACACCTGCTGGATCGATTGGTTCAACGATTGCGACACCGTGTCCACATCATTGGTGACACGGCTAAGCACTTCGCCATGCGTCTGCTTGTCAAAGTATTTCAACGGCAACCGATTGATCTTCTCCGCGATCTCCTTGCGCAAGCGATAGGTGACATTCTGCGTTACACCGGCCATCAGCCATCCTTGGACATAGGTAAATAGACCTGATATTACATACAGCGCCAATAGCTTGGTCAAAATGGAACGAATCAGCGCAAAGTCGATCCCACCCGCTTGCGTGTATTTGGCGATGAGCCCTTGCGCAAGGGCAGTAGTGGCTTGCCCCAGGATCCTTGGCGCAATGATCGTGAACACCGTCGAGCCAATGGAAAACAAGATTATCACCGCTAGCGAAAGGTAATATGGCCTTAAATACTTGAACAGCTTGGCAATCGTTCCCTTGAAGTTCTTGGCTTTTTCCCCTGGCATCATCCTTCCGTGCCCAGGACCGCGCCTATTTCTTTCACTCATGCGCCAAGTTCCTCCTTGCTAAGCTGCGAATAGGCGATCTCCTGATACACCTTGCAGTCTTTCATCAATTCCTCATGCCTTCCCATGCCTGCGATTTTGCCATTGTCCAAGACAACGATCTTGTCCGCGTGCATGATCGTTGAGATTCTCTGGGCAACGATCAACACCGTCGCCTTTGTCTCTTTCGTCAACTTGCCAAGCGCCTGGCGCAATCGACGATCTGTCGCGTAGTCAAGCGCCGAGAACGTATCGTCGAAGATAAACACATCAGCATTCTTGGTCAATGCCCTGGCAATGGAAAGCCTCTGTTTCTGTCCACCTGACACATTTGTGCCGCCTTGCGCGATCGACGATGCAATTCCCTCTGGCATCTCCTTGACGAAATCACTTGCCTGCGCAACCGAAAGCGCTCTTTCCAGTGCTTCCGGCGTTGCGTTTTCATCCGCATAACGCAGGTTGCTCTCAACCGTGCCGGAAAAAAGAACACCCTTTTGCGGCACATAGCCGATCCGATCCCTGAGTTCACTTTGCGCCACATCCCTGATATCCACGCCGCCATACGTAATCTTGCCTTCCGTCACATCGAAAAAGCGGGGCAACAGATTGATCAACGTTGACTTACCAGAACCCGTGGAGCCAATAAACGCCACGGTCTCTCCTGGCTTTGCGACAAAGGCAATATCCTCCAGGACATTGCTTTCTGCCTTGGGATAGCGGAAAAACACATGGTCAAAGACAATCTCCTGGTTGCCTTGGGGCAAATGCCTTGGCGAAGTCGGGTCCTGTATCGCGACATTTGTATCGAGTATCTCAAACACACGGTTGGCCGAAACTGAAGAACGAGGCACCATGATAAAGATCATGGCAACGATCATAAACGACATCAGAACATGCGTGGAATACTGCAAGAACGCCATCATGTCCCCCACCTGCATGGTGCCAAGGTCTATTTGCCTTGCGCCAATCCAAATGATCGTAACCGAGACAAAGCTCATCATGAACGTCATCAAAGGACTCATGATGGCCAACACCCTGGTCAAGAAGGTATTCAGCTTGCGCATGTCCTTGTTCACTTCATCAAAGCGCTCTTCTTCCTTTTCTTCATTGTTGAACGCACGAATCACCATCATGCCAGATAATTGTTCCCTGGTCACTAGATTCAATCTGTCGACCATTTTTTGGGCAATCCTGAATTTCGGCATGGTAAAGATAAATGTCACGATCATCATTGCGATCATAAACGCCACCGCCCAGCCAAGTATGCCAGCCAATTGCCTATAGCGCATGACCTTGACCAATGCCGTCAGCCCCATGAACGGCGCAAACAGCATAATCCTTAGCATCATTGTGACAATCTGCTGCACTTGCTGGATGTCATTGGTTGTCCTTGTAATCAAGGAAGCGGTAGAAAACCGAGAAAATTCTTCGCTTGAGAAAGACTCCACCTTCGCAAACACATCCCTGCGCATGTTTCGACATGCGCCAGTCGCCGTGCGTGCCGCCAAGAACGCGCTGCCCGCCGCGCACAACGACCCCGCCAAGGCCAATGCAAGCATCAGCAACCCTTCATGCAGGATATACCCGCTCTGTAGTTTCTCCATGTCAACGCCAAGCCTGGCATACTCCGCCCTTGCCATGAAGATCTCGGCCGCCTCAAGGTTCGCCTCGGTATACTCCGCCATGGCCTCTTCAGCCGATTGCGCCAAAGCCTTGGCACCCTCTGGATTCATTTCCAGCATGGCAAACACATCTTCCCCCGATTGCGCCAACATTGAGACAATCAAAAACGGTTTTTCAAAGCCTTCCCGCAATTCTTGCGAATCTTCCTTCAAGATGTAGATTGCTTCATCCTTAGCAATGGGGTATTGCCTCGCTAGCGAGGCATCCCCCGCCTCTATCCTCTCAAAGCCATCATGCAGCACTCCCTCATCCTCGATGAAGTACAGCATTCTGTCATATGTCGTTTCACTCAAAGCCTCTGGCAAGGGACTGGTAACGCCGCCATACTGGATTCCATACGTCACAATCCGCGACATATAATCCGGCAAGGCAAGCTCAAACTGCACCTGCCCAAATACCAGCGCAACAACCGCAATCACCGAAAGCCAAAACGGCCTTAGGTATCGCAAAGCTTTCCGCATATGCATTCCTCCTTCATTTCATTGATTTATATTACCATGCATTCCGCTACAAACACGAAAGAATGCTTCAAGACCATTTATTTGCGCTATACTATATGACATGAACATACATTTTGATATCTATCTCCCATTCCTTGGGATCCCGCTCATCGCCTGGGGCATCTTGATCATCTCCATGATCATCGACTACCGGCGCTTTAGAAACAGCGTCTTCCTGCTCGTTGCGATATTCGCAACCCTGTTTTTCATTGCGACCCTTGCCGGGGACAACGCCATCTACGTCATTGCACTCATGGCAGGCGCGCTTTTCTTCATCCTGTTGTGCGTCCCATTTGTCCTCATCGCCAATGGCATCAACACAATGAAAAAGGAAGGCATCAGCCTCCCCAACGCATTGTCCCTTCTCTTTGGCATCGTCATCATGCTTGGGGAGATCGCCACCTTCACATCGTTTTTTGGCATGCGCGCCTTCAATGAAACAACACCTTATTTCATGATGTTCAGCATCTCGGTGATCTACATCTCCGTACTGTTTGTCTGCTTCATGTTCTACTCCCTGTTCATTGAGTCCATCCCGAAAAGACGAGACTTCGACTTCGTTATCATCCATGGTTGCGGCTTGCTCAATGGCGATAAAGTCACCAAGCTTCTCTCAGGTCGCCTAGACAAGGCAATTGCGATATACAAAAAGGACAAGACTCCCCCGATGATGATCACTTCCGGCGGACAAGGACCCGATGAAACCGTCAGCGAAGCCCATGCCATGGCGCTATATCTGATGAAGCACGGCATCCCTGAAGACCATATCATCGAAGAAGACCAATCCCCCGACACCATGGTCAACCTGATCAACTCCAAGAGAATCATTGAATCTTTTGAAGGAAGACACTACACAGCGCTAGTATCAAGCAACTACCACGTCTATCGTTGCCTTTCCTACGCCAGAAAGATCGGTCTTAAATGCACTGGAATCGGTTCTCGCACTGCCTTGTACTACTGGCCTAGCGCCTTGATCCGCGAATTCGTCGCCATTGCCCTGGAAAAGAAACACCTGGCAATGATCGTTATTGGCTGGCTGTTATTAATATCGCCATTTATCTATGGCCTCATGTATTAACAAATGGGTTGCCATCCCTTGGGACGGCAACCTTTTCCATGCGCGCAGGAACAGCATTGCGCTTTCCAATATAAATCTTGCCTAACTTGAACGAGAATGCTCGCCCGTTTCTAGCGAAAGATTAATCAATTCTTCTGATGCGACTGTATGCCAGTCCTTCATGTTTTTGATCGTATGCTTGATGTCTTCATCGATCAGCTCAAGCATGATCTTCGCAAACACAGGATCAAATTGTGTTCCGATGCCTTTCTCAATCTCTTTGCGTACCACATCCTGTGGCATGACGCTACGATAGCTGCGGTTGGATGTCATGGCATCATAGGCATCCGCAACCGAAATGATGCGGGCGATTTCAGGAATTTCTTCCCCTTTCAAGCCATCTGGATATCCTTTCCCATCGTATCGTTCATGGTGATATCGAGCTCCCGTGGAAAGATAGGGCGGCTCCTTGATGCTGGAAAGGATCTGATAACCGATAACAGGATGTCTCTTGACCTCCTCGAATTCTTGTTTTGTAAGCTTTCCTTCCTTATTAATAATGGTGTCCGCAATGCCAATCTTGCCAACATCGTGAAGAAGACCAGCAAAGAAAACTTTCTCGCACTCTTCTTCAGGTTTTCCCGCCTTGATCGCGATTAGCTCTGAATATAGGGCGACCCGGATCGAGTGTCCGTTGGTGTATTTGTCTTTGGCTTCAATGGCGTTGACCAACGCCTCTGCCGTCTGGACAAACATACTGTGTTCCTTCCGCTGCCGTTCCTTGTAGAATTCAATCTCCCTTGTCCTTGCCTTGGCAAGGTCTTCGTTAAAGTCTATCAGCACAAAGATGTAGAGTACCACTCCCATCAAGGCAATAGTGATGTTGACGAGCGATAGGCCATAGGCAAACAGCTGGATGATGGAGATTATCATTGGAACGATGGTGTTTACGACAAGCGAGACAACAATCAATGGGCGGATTGTATGGCGATGTTGAAGGATCACGGACAACTGGAGCAGGATGATCAGAAAGGGCATCGCATAGCAAACAACGTAGCCGCTGGTGCGGTGGTATACGTTCTGAGCATCAAATGTGTAGTAGAGGTCGGTAAATTGGGAAATGACAAGCAAGGCAACCCCAACAACATATAAAATATCGCATAAAACCAAACGATTGGGGGTCTCCTCCAGCTTTCCATCTTGCCGCAAGACGTTGTCGATATAATGAGTGATGCTATGGACAATATAGAGAACCAAGAAGAACACAAGAAAGTTGCTGAGGCGAACCATCCAATATCCCCTCTCGCTGACATCCCCGCGATACATATACGCATAGCGGTCAAACACCAACAGAAACGTCGCTGCCGCAAGCAAACGGGCAAGGATGTTTCTTCTCTTTCTTGGCATTGACTTTGTGAACACTGTCAACACAGCGATCACAAAGCAAATGCCACTCAGAAAGAGCATGATATTCAATTGATGGCTTACAAGTATTTTCATATTCGATGTCTCCTTTTCTATGCTTGGCGAACAAAAGGGTGGATCGTTCCAAAGCCTACAGTCGTATTTGGAAAGATTGCGGCATTTTTTGAACCATGGAATCCTTTTTCGGAAATATACTATCACAACAAGGAAAAAACACCACAAGACTTTCAGCCAAGCAAAGCCCCTTGTCGCAAGACAAGGGAAATAGTAGAATGATATATCATATTGGAAAACGGAGATAAAGCATGAATATCAAGAAAATAGCGTTGATCACCGCTTCATTCATCATGGTTCTTTCCTGCCTGTTGCCTGTCAAGGGAGCCGCCACAAGAACCGTGGATATTACGATCGATGCCACAAAAGACAGAAAAGCCATATCGCCTTATATCTTTGGTGTCAATGCGAACCTAATGAAAAGCAACGCTTCCTTCCAGGCAGTGCGTGCCGGGGGAAACCGCTATACCGCCTATAACTGGGAGAACAATGCCTCAAATGCAGGAGTGGATCTAAACCATGTCTCCGATTCCTATTTCCAGCATTTCTCCCCTCTTCTGATGTGGAACGACTACGGCAGCGTTGCCTTGTACATGGCGGATGTATGCAAGAAAAATAACGCCTATCCTCTCATGACACTTGGCCTAGCGGGTTATGTCGCAGCAGACAAAAAGGGTGAAGTCGATGAGACGGAAACGCCTCCTTCCAAAAGATGGAACAAGGTGGAATTTGTTAAAGGATCTGCATACAGCCTAAAGCCCAATCTAAAAGACAATACAGTCTACATGGATGAGTTTGTCTATTACCTTGTCAACAAGCTAGGTGACTCGCAAAATGGCGGAATTCGCGGATATTCCCTGGACAACGAGCCAAGCCAATGGAGCAAGGTTCATCCAATGCTTCATCCTGACCAAACAACGTGTCAAGAGATCGTGGAAAAAAGCATTGCCATGGCGACATCCATCAAGGGAATTGACCCTGGCGCTGAAGTTTTTGGACCTGCCTTGTATGGCTATGGTGCATATACAAGCTTTCGGGATGCCCCAGATTGGAACGATGTCAAGCAAGACTATTCCTGGTTTATCGACTATTACCTTGATGAAATGAGAAAAGCCGAAGAAACGGCAGGCATGCGGCTATTGGATGTGCTTGACATCCATTACTACACCGAAGCAAAGGGCGTGTGTGGAGAACGTTCTTGTAATCATTATGACGATGAGGGATGTGTTTCGCAACGTCTCAACGCCACCAGGACATTATGGGATGATACGTATCGGGAGAACAGCTGGCTGGCGGGAGCGCAATACCTACCCTTGTTGCCAAGCATCAGGGAATCCATCAACCGTTATTATCCAGGAACGAAAATCGCCATTTCGGAATATGACTTTGGCGCTAGCGATGATATCAGCGGCGCTATTGCCGAGGCGGACGCACTTGGTGTCTTTGCCCAAAACGATGTATACTTTGCGACTTTATTTGCGCGTGAGGCAGACTACCAATTGGCTGCCATTGACCTGTACGCCAACTTTGATGGCAATGGCTCTGGCTTTGGCAATACGCTTGTCAGTTGTGAAAGCAGCGACATCGACCTTTCCACCGCCTATGCTGCCGTGGAAGACGGCAACGACGATGTCATCACGCTTGTCGTAACCAACAAGTCCATGAGCGAAGAAATTCTCGCAAACATTCACCTCAACAAAGCGTTTGGCTATGTCCATCTCTATGGCATCGATGAAAATACCGCAAAGGTCATCGACATGGGGGAAAACGACAGTTCCACTATCACGATATCGGACACCGAGGCAAAGTTCACGATGAAGCCTGAATCCGTTTCCTTGCTTGTCATTGCCAAGGACAAGTTCTCCTACAAGAAATACACCAGCAATGGCGAATTCTCTGTATCCGACGCCGAAAGCAAACGGGCTGAGCAAATCATCGCCACCATTGAAAAAGTCGGCATAGGCGTCCTCATCGCAGGAGTAGTGCTTATTGTGGCAGCCAAGATCAAAAGCACGTTTTAACCACTCCAACAGCCGTTACTATACTTGGACGCACAAATATACCAGTATAATTCATGCCCACACGAAATTACTGATTATTTATTGTCTATGTGCTATAATGTTGACCGTGAATTATAGCGATGCGAATAGGAGGGCATCTGGATGAGCTATGCTTCGTTGGGATATTATGCTTTATTGTTTGTTGTTGTAATACTGTATTATGTTATTCCACCCAAGCAACGTTGGATCGTCTTATTGGTGGGGAGCGGATTGTTTTATATTCTTGCGACAAAAGATATTTTAGTCATTGCAGTGTTTCTGGGGACGGGGATTATCAGCTACATTGGTGGAATTTCCCTTGAAATGAAAAGGAGAAGGAGACACAGAAACAAAGCTTGGCTTTGGCTATTCTGCCTGGCATCGGCGGCTCCCTTGCTTCTAAGCAAGACAGCCGCCGTATTGAGGCTTGGCACCGTGTTCAATTCTTTGGTCATTCCCCTTGGGGTTTCCTTCTATTCTTTGCAAATGGTGGCGTATCTTGTGGATATATACAGAGGCAAGATCGATGCCCAGCGCAATGTGCTGAAATATTTGTTGTACATCTCTTTCTTCCCAATCATAATCCAAGGACCGATTTCCCGCTATCGCCAATTGTACGAGGAAGTGACAACCGGCCATCTCTTTGATGAAAGCAAGTTTGTCAAAGGGCTGCAATCCGTGGGAGGCGGATTGTTTTTGAAAATGATGATCGCAGACAGGCTGGCTATCATCGTTTCTTCCATCTTTGATCAATACCCAAAATACCTATTGGGAAGCTATGCCTTGCTTGGCGGCATATTGTTCACGGTTCAGTTGTACTTGGACTTTCTGTCTTGCTATATGATATCGTGTGGTTCAGCAGGGTTGTTTGGCATACGCTTGCCGAAAAACTTCAATCATCCCTATCTTGCGACATCCATCTCGGATTTTTGGCGAAGATGGCATATGTCCTTAAGCTCATGGCTGAGGGATTATGTCTACATTCCCTTGGGTGGAAACAGGAAAGGGAAATTCAGGAAAGACATCAATATCTTAATCACTTTCTTGCTCAGTGGATTGTGGCATTGCAACTCACAGAATGCATTTCATTTTATCGTTTGGGGACTCATGCATGCGATATACCAGATTGTCGGCGCAAGGACGCGTTCCTTGCAACGCATGGCATATGACATTCTGGACATGAAGAATATGTCATTTGCTAGGCTGTTTGTCCGAAGGATATTCACTTGTTTTTTCGTTGTCATTGCGTTCATCATGTTCCGGGCGGAAACGACATTGGCCGGCATTCAAATGATCGTATCCATTTTTACGGTATGGAATCCATGGGTGTGGAGCGATGGATCCTTGCTACAACTGGGATTGGATTGGCCCGATATAATCGTCCTGGCCATGTCCCTGACCGTGGCGATCAAGGTCTTTCGTATTGCGGAAAAGATCGACATTGGCGAATGGATACTCAGCCAGCATATCTGGATCCGTTGGAATATCTATCTGGCAGTCATTGTTGCCATATGGATTTTTGGCGTGTATGGTTATGAATTCGAAGCATCTGCCTTCATATATGGAGGTTTTTAATGAAATCGATAAAGAAGTTCTGGTGCAAGGTGATCGTGTTTGTCACCCTCACTGGATTATTGCTCAGTCATATCAACAACGTGTTACTCATCAAAGGAGCCGAATTGAAGCTATGGAGCTGCGTTTCTACCTATAGCGGGTTCTATGACCTTGAGAAAAATTCCACCGATCTATTGATTTTTGGTACTTCGCACGCGTTTTACAATATCATCCCCCAACGTTTATATGACGAATATGGCATACGGAGCTATAACATGGGAACCCCCATGCAGACGATGCTGGACTCATACTACATGCTTAAGGAAACGCTAAAGTACCAGTCCCCGAAAGTTGTGGCTTTAGAAGTACTCAACACTTTCTTTGACCATAGCCTCGAACACAATGAAATTGCCAATTGGACAGCCCTTGGCTATATGCGCTGGTCAATGAACAAAGTAGAAGCGATCCACGCCGTATGCAAGGACGTGGATTACAGCGATCCCATTAACTTTTATCTTACAAACATACGATTCCATGGAAATTGGAAAAGCTTGAAGATGAGTAGCTATTCCTATTGGTTCTATCGGAATCGCACGGAATCTAAGGGGTATTACCCTGTTATGCGCATCAGCAACGATAGCTTTGAGCCAATTGAAATGGATGAGAGCGCATCCCCGCGTGTCATGCATGATATCGTTTTGCAATACTTGGTCAAGTTCGTGGACTTATGCAAGGAGAATAACATCCAACTTATCCTGTTTAAATGTCCTACCAACGAATGGACATCTGGGTTTTGGAAAAGCACCCATTCATTTGCGGAAGAGAAAGGCATACCCTTTTACGATTTCAACCTATCGCAAAACTATCAGCAGCTAGGCTTTGACTATGCCAATGACATCGCTGGGACGGGACATTGCAATGTACGTGGAGCAATCAAATGCACCGATTACTTGGGCAAAATACTGACGGAAGAATTCAACCTTTCCGGACAGCCTGATAAACAATGGGAAAAGACGCGTCCATTCATGGACAAGATCGTCTCCATGCAAAACATCAGCGCAGAAAACAACATTGACCATTACCTGGAATATCTTGACAATCCGTTGTATACAGTCTTTTTCTCAATCAAGGCGGACGGCATGGAAGGGATGTCGCAAAAGACGGCGGCACAGATGAAGAAACTGGGTTTGTTCCAGCATGGGGAACCGAGGATTGGCCAAGAATATGTTGCTGTCATTGACCAAGGCAGTGTGGTATATGAACAAATTGGAGGCGAAGATTGCGGCCACATAGGTTTATTGTCGAATGGAAAAGTTCGATATGACCTGGTGAGTTCAACAAGCCGTGATCCTGGATCAAGTAGGATAATGATATCTGATGTTGCGGGCAATAATGATTATTGCGTGGATTGGAAGGGTTTTAACATTGTCGTGTACGATCAAGACGATATGTGTTTGATCGATTCGTGTAACTATAACCCGATGGATGGAAACAAGAACATCGTGCATAAAGACATTGGCTATTAAGCAGGAAAACGAGAAGGTGATTATACCAAACGATCAACATGGATATCACATGAAGAAGGCGATATACCCCTTGCTTGGACACGGGTTATATCGCCTTTTGGTCAGGAAACTTGGACTTTACGTCAAAAACACCCGAAACAATTTGATTACAATCCCATTTTCATGTTTTTCTTCTTGCAAACTCTGGGAAGGGACGGAGAAGACTTAAAGTATTGGTTTGTTTTGACTCTATCGCATTCAGTGATGCAGCGAGAAACCCGTTGCGCGTCTTTTTTCAGTGACCGCGCGGTCCATGATTATGCCACAACGTTTTTTTGCGTTTTCAAAAAAACAATGATTGCGCTTGCAAAAGCACAATCACTCATGTATAGTGGTATAGGTTAGTTATATTTAACTTGATTGCGGGAGGAATCCCGAATTTCTTGCCACAAAAGTTATATAAAACTAACATAATTAGAAATGACAAACAAATGAAACGAAACTTATCTGTCCTGCTTGCCGACATGTTGTTTATGGGAACAATGCCCGTGTATGCAGAAGAAACATCGTATGTCTACGCCAAGATGAATATCCCGTTTGGCGCATTCTATGGCACGCTCAATGATGGAACACCCGCCGATGCGGTATCTTCCGCCACCATCACCAAGGCATCCGCCTATCTTGATGGAGGGAATGTGTATGGCGAAACAACGGAATCAGCCACAAACCTCAATGGCATCGTCTTCCCTGTCAAAATGACCGAGGATGACTACAAGGTTGCCAAAGCAGCCGTAGATGCGGAAAATGGCGACTACTATCTCAGCGATATGATCGAAACTCCCCTTGTCTACATGGATGTTGATTACAACGAAGGAGCATATGTGTTCTCGCCTGCTAAGGGAGAAACATCCGAAGAAACCATCGAGGCAAGCTTATCCATGTCCTCCCCATGGGGTGACTATCAAATCTCTCTTGCGGACAAGGAAAAGGGAATTGCGCCTGAAAATGTCTATGGCGTATATGTCACAATGACCGATGGAACAAGCTATGGCTTGCGCCAAGGTGAAAACACTTGGAATCCACATAATATGTGTGAATTTGCCTGGTCAACAGGACACAAGGTAGCAGAACCTCATGGCAACCAGCTTCATCACGCACATTACGCGGATACAGAAGGAAAGACCGTTTCATCGATCACTTTCTTGACAACCGATGGTATCGTTAAATATAGCTTTGCCAACCCGCTCTACCTTAAGCCTTTCCACAAAGGATCTATTTCCATGGCAATCCTTGGTCAGGATAAAGCCAAGGTCATCGGCATTCCTAATGATCTAGAAAACCCCATGGTAACGATCACCTATTCCGCTGGACGTAGGGATACACGCACAGTGGTTTCCACAACACCTGCCAATGACACTGGCATCTATTCGCCAAACAATGAGACAGGTGAAATATTCAAGTCTGAGACTGTCTTCACGGCAATGGTGGAAAGCGACAATTATGCGCCAATGACCGCAACCGCATCGTTGTTGGAAGGAGATGTCTTTGCCTTGGTCAATATTCCCTTCGATGTGTTCTACAAGGATCTCAACAACGACGTAGACGTTGATGCCGTGACATCCGCTACAATCAAAAAAGCTTCCAACTATATCGGAGAAGGTAATGTCTACGGCACCGTCACTGAAACCGAGGCAATCTTGCAAGGCATCATCGCACCCGTCAAGATGGACAAGGAAGTTTTCGCGAATATCAACGCTGGCGATAACTCGGCACCCTACGCCATCGTTGGTGTCTTGTCCGATTCTAACGTGTATTTCGAAGGAACGTATGACACGGAAGGGAACCTTTCGCTATCCAACCTCATGGGCGAGGAAAACGTAACGGAAAACATCGAGGCAGCCATCTCAATCGGAACAGCTTGGGGCGACTATGAAATCGACTTGGCAAACACCGACATGGGCAAGACGCCAAGCGATGTCTATGGCGTGTACATGACAACCGAAGATGGTTTCCAATATGCCTTGCGCCAAGGACAAAACACCTGGAATCCACGCAACATGTATGAATTCGCCGTGTCGGCAGGTCACAAACTGAATGAACCCCATGGCAATGTCCTCGACCCAGCGCATTATACAAGCCTAGAAGGAAAAACAATCGTTTCCCTCACGTATATCACAAAGACGGGCATTGAGACATACAAGTTTGTTGAGCCACTGTACGCAAAGCCATTCCATGCAGGAGAAATCAAGGCATTCTATATTGATGAAAAAAACGCCAAGATCTCTGGCATCCCCGAAGATCTTCAAGATGTTACCATTGACATCTACTACTCGGCTGGCAGAAGAGACACACGCTATGTGGCACAAAACGCCGCAATCCATGATGGCATTGTCACAGGCAACACAGACCTTACATTTGAAAATGAGATCATCTACACCGTTAAGGTGAACTCTTCCAACTTTGCTCCGATGACAACAACCTTCACGACATTAGACGTAGAGCCAACTCCCACAGACACAAAGCCAACACAAACACCGGCATACACTGGATTCCAGCTAAACGACGGAACACCATTCGCCTTCTTAAATGCAGATGAAGCTTTGTATTGGTATGAAGATGGAATCAGACAAGGCATTGTCGGCGATCCAAAGAATATCTTCGACAATGATCATGGTCATTTCGAAAGAGGTCGTGAAATCTATGACCCTAACTCTAAAGCATGGTATTGGCTGGATGCCAATGCAGAAGGCGCAGTTGCGAAGAACAAGGAAGTCTGGATGCCATATGTTTATCAAGGCGACAATGATCCTGATGGCAAGTGGGTCAGATATGACCGCTATGGACAGATGATCAAAGGCTGGTATGCTAACGATGATGGCATATACTACTACGACCCCATCACTGGTCAAATGTACAAAGGAACCCATGTAATCAATAATAAGACATACTTCTTTGACACCATCACAGGCATAAGGAATTAAGGAAAGACGGCTGTTGCCAGCCGTCTTTCTTATGGTTGTGTATCAAAAAAAACGCAATGGCAAACACACCAACGATGAAGTATCTAGCAGTATGATATGTCGGAAGAGGCATTCTTTTCTTTTTTACCAACACAGCAAAAAAACAACTCCTTTGAGTTGGTTTTCATTCATTTCATCAAAGCTTCAACAACTTCTCTCTTTTCAAACAACACGCATCCCCCGTTATAGTCGTCCAACAAGTGTTCGCCGTCCTGGAATGCCTTGAACAATTGCGACTGTAGCGCTTCCTTGAGGGAATTATCTTTGATGTCAGAGTATGGAGAAAATGGACAAGGTCCAGCTCCACCATGGCTGTTGATGTGGAAGAAGCCACGACCTGACGCAAGATGCTGCGCTTCATTCGTAACTGGAATAAACTCAACGAAAATATACTGGAACGATCAAATATCTGGAACAGATACTTACAATCGTTCCGCATATAACAGCAGGCAGACGATGCAGAATTCTACCTATTTGTGCGTCTAAGTATAGCAAGCGCAAATTGCGCCATGAACGCGGATTGGCGCGGATGGAATGCCACCCAGTTGATTCCTTCCGTCATGTAGGCCTGAATATCGACGATCTACAACAAAGACTTGACGCAAGCCTCGACATCCGCCATGTCGGCAGTAGGCTCGAACCTTGCAACGACATTTCCTTCGCGGTCAATAACAAACTTGGTGAAGTTCCACTTGATATCTGAATTGTTCATGAAATCAGGATCGATCTTTGCAAGATGCGCATTCATAAACTGCGCCATCTGTCCTTCGCCGAATCCCTCAAAACCTTTCTGCTCCTTGAGGAACGCATACAATGGCAGCGCGCTAGCGCCATTCACATCGCTCTTCTTCATCTGGTCAAACTTTGTGTTGTAGTGAAGCGTGCAGAATTCATGTACTTCTTCATCGCTTCCTGGCGTCTGTCCCCCAAACTGATTGCATGGGATATCCAGAATCTCAAGGCCATTGTCGTGATAGTCTTCGTACATCTTTTCCAATGGCTCATAGTGCGGCGTAAAGCCGCAGCCTGTCGCAGTGTTCACAACAAGGACAACTTTGCCCGCAAAACCTTTCATTGCAACATCGTTGCCCTTGCGGTCTTTCACGCTGTAATCATAAAATCCCATATTGATTTCTCCTTTGTTTCTTGTGTCTGTATTTTATCCCGCTCAAGAACTTTCCGCAATTCCTCAAAATTGTGTTTGCATGCTTTCATCTCCAAAATATTATGCTAAAATATAAGTGTAACAGGAGGTTATCATTCATGGCATTATTCAACAGAAAGAAAACAGCTGAGGAAGAAGCACTGGAAAAAGCAAAGGCAGCAGCTAACGCCGCCAGCAAACCAGCAGCTACAGCAGCTAAGCCAGCTGCTAACGCAGCTACAACAGCAGCCAAACCTGCAGCTACAGCAGCTAAGCCAGCTGCTACGGCGACAGCAGCCAAGCCAGCTGCTACGGCAACCGCAGCCAAGCCGGCTGCTACGGCGACAGCAGTCAAGCCAGCTGCTACGGCAACGGCAGCCAAGCCGGCTGCTACAGCTACAGCCGCTAAGCCGGCAGCTACAGCAACGGCAGCCAAGCCGGCAGCTACAGCTACAGCAGCCAAGCCAGCTGCTACAGCAACGGCTGCTAAGCCTGCAGCTACAACAACCGCAACTGCCGCTAAGCCTGCTGCAGCTCCAACTGCTCCAGTCAAGCCAGCAGCGCCTGTTCAGCCAGCGGCTCCCGCAGCTCCAGTTAAGCCTGCATTAAAGCCAGTAGATGTCATTGCACAAGAAGTCATCAATGGCGCTTGGGGCAATGGCGATGACAG
>OMYM01000482.1 GCA_900315225.1 uncultured Erysipelotrichaceae bacterium
CCTATTTTTGCGGTCGATCTCACATCTTCTATGCCTCATAGCTAGAAAATTCGTATCGATAGCATTTGACACATACTATTTCGTATACTTGGACGCACAAATAGGTAGAATTCTCCATCGTATGACCGCTGTGATATGCGGAATGATGTTCCTTCAACCCTTCATGGGAATATGTACTGTATTTCTGTGGGTTCTCGAATATTTCGGGGTAATGTGATACAATCGTTGCATCCAGAGGAGGTTTACTATGATTACTGAAAAACTGATAACGAAGATAGATCAACTTGGACCAATATTGTTTGATCAAACGCTTGATATTTCACTGGATAGACATCGATCCAGTAGTTTGTACAAAGGACTGAACAATGAGAAATGGAAACTAACGACAAGTCTTTATCGTAATTGTCGAGAGAAGAAAAATGATCTGGAGACTGTTATACTTAGAAACTTTGCAAAGTATGCTTCTTATGAAGATCCTGAACTGAAGGATTCTGTATGGAGACAAATGATCATCGGTCAGCATCATGGCTTGCCGACAAGAATGCTTGACTGGACGTATTCTCCCTTGATTGGACTACATTTCGCTACTAGCGTTGAACCGGAGAAGCTAGGTATTCGTAATGCTGTTCTGTGGAAGATAGACGCTGATGAACTGAACGCAAAGCTACCGGATAAATACAAAAGGTCTTTGCATAATGAGAGAGCGCATATGTTTACGGTGGAAATGCTACAGAGATGCACTGGATCATTAACCGAATATGACCTGGATATGCAGGATCATGCTGTGGTGCTAATGGAGCCTCCTTCCATTGATCAACGCATTATCAACCAGTATGCCAACTTTGCGATTATACCACGAGGGATAGAAAAAGCTGATGGGTCATATTCGATAGAAGAATATCTTAATGACAACACTGTCAACACTATTCGTTATGTCATAGACAAGAGTTTGATTTGGCGTATTCGTGACATGCTTGACCAGATGAATATCAATGAACGTACAACATATCCAGGTCTTGATGGATTGTCACAATGGATCAAACGTCATTACTATGTGAAGCAAACGAGAGAGTAGAAAGGTTAGGGCAGGTGAATAAGCTTATGCTTATTCACCTGCCCTAACCTTTCTGTTATGATTCGGATGAATCGATGGGATCGAGATTTTCTAGCTCAGAGAAAATATCGCCCATTGATTTGTAAGAGTTTTTTTTCTTTAGCTCTTTTTTCAGTTCTATGTATTTTGCACGAATGGCAGGATCTAGGTTTTTGAACGGATTTTTGTGATGCAAATACCAATCAACATCTCCTATTAGCCACTTCTCACTGTCTTTGGTATCAGGATGATCTTTACCTAGACTTTTCTCCTGGATGGAAAGGGCTATGTTGTGATAGATCGCTGCTGTTTTATAGTCTTCTTGGAGATTGTATACGATAGCGATGTTGCAGTAGGTGAGGGCTGTGTCGGGATGAGAAGGACCAAGGGTCTTCTCACGGATCGCTAATGCTTTCTCATAGTATTTTAGCGATTGTTCGAAATCCTTCATGTAGCAATATGCAAGACCAATGTTGTGGTATGTGGTAGCTGTTTCTGTGTTGTTTTCTCCATGCGTTTTCCTTGTGCCCTCAAGATCTTTCTGGAAGTAATCCAAAGCTGCTTGGTAATCTTTTAACGCGAGATTGATCAAACCAAGGGTATTGTATAATACCAAGGTGGATTCGTGGTTTGAAGCGAGGGTCTCATCGTTGATTTGCAATGCTTTCTGAGCAATCCGCAAGGCTGGCTTTTGCTGGTTGTCGTAATGCATTGCCAGAGCAATAGAGCCATAGATGATAGCGGTATTAGGATGTCTGCGACCAAGCGTTTTTTCCATCATTACCTGGGCTTTACGATACTGTTCTATCGCTTTCTTGAACTCCCCTAGATCAACCAGTATATCACCGATACAACTGTATGTGGACGCAATGAAAAGATGCTGTTCGCCAAGGATAGGTAGTTGAATCTCAAGAGCTTTCTGGATGGATTCCATTGCCTTGGTGTATTGACCTTTCTCCTGATATGCCTTGGCCATGTCAAAATAGGTAGCGGCAGCGTCCAATGTCATTTGACAATCATGGCTACAAGCAAAAGACAAGTTGTCATTAGCTATCTCCAATGCTTTATCATAGTGAGAATCATTGAGATGTGCAGCAGCCTTGAGATTGTTAAAGAATATTTGTTCCAGTGGCTCGATTGATTCTGGGGATGAAAAAGAAATAGCAAGATACTGATAATGACGAGAAAGATCCATTATCCCAAGGGTAGAATAAAACTCTGCTAATGCAAAGTAAAGCAGAAGAACCTGAGCTGCATAATAGTCATCATTTACTTTACTTTCCGCAAGATGAACAATCGTTTCTTCGACCTCTTCATCCCTGATGAGATTTTGTCGCAAAAGGGTGATGAGGTCGAAAGATCTTTTCAAGCGCAAGCTTGTTGCTTGGCTTGCATCATTGACAATGGCAAGGATCGTTTCTTTCTGCGATAGCGGAATGTAATACGTATGCATATAGGAGTTTGTATCGACCGCTTCATCACCTTGGTTTGTGAAATCCGCCTGAGAACCAGCGTTATGACAGAAATCAGGTGCTTTACGATAGAGAACCTCAAGGAACCATTTAGCGAAGACGAAGAAAACAAGCCCTTTGCGTTGCATCTTGAAATCAGCCAAACGATGGATTAACTGCTCAAGTACATCATCCTGAACGGAAGTCTCCATGTGATAAAGGATAATGACATCGTTTGCACTTTCTGGTATAGCTTCTAGAAGATCCATCGGATCTTTCTTGAGACAATCCAACGCAACTATGTTCTTTTCATTCGCATGTTTCTTACAGTGTCGTATAAATACTTTAGTTTCAGCATCGTTGTTGATCGCAATGCATGCATAAGCGTTATCTTTCTCCTGCATGAAGGAAACCAGTTGTTTGAAATAGGCGTTACTGGAAAAATTAGCCATTTTATACCTCTACTTTCATGGGATGGACGAATTGCCATCCATAACCATTGTACTCCATCAACTGGAAAATGACAATTATCTTTATCAATTTTAGTATATCTTCTTTTTGGGGCATATGAGCAGAATGTACCGTTTTTTCTTTTCTTAGAACACAGTATTGGTCATTCATCTTCGTAATTGATGCTAGATTCTATCATATACATTGTATTCAGCTTCACTAGCAATGGAGAATCCTCAGAAGACTGCTTTTCCAAACGTTCTAAGATAACCTTTGCTGTAGAATAGTCTTCTTTGTCCATAGCGTCATAGAAAACCTGAACAAGTACTTTTAGCTCTTCGGGTAATGAAGAGTTGTTTTGAAAGAGATTTGTAGAACTGCTGACATCAAAGCCATATCTTGAATAAGCATAGACGGGACTTTGCTCATCAATGTCAATGATCCATACATTCTTCGTTGAAGCAAAGAGGAATGGGGAATGTGTTGTGGCAATGAACTGAACATTAGGAAATGTCTTTAGCAAGGCATCAATGACTTTCCATTGCCATTTTGGATGAAGATGAGCGTCCAGTTCATCAATAAGAACAATGCCTGGTGTTTCGTTGATTCTTACAGACGTATTTGGATTCAAGAGAGTCATGCGATAAGCAATATCGAATACCATCCAGATCAAAGCTTGATATCCGTTACTGAGCTTAAATACTGGCAAAATAATATTGTTTTTCGAATACATGATGGAATACGTGTTCCTGTCAATGGAAACCGCATAGCGTTTTCCATTGTCCATATATCCCATGAAATCTGCGACTACTTGCTTAACTTCTTCATATGCCTTGATTGTGGTGCCTCTTTGAAAAGCCGTCACTTCCATCATAAGACACCACCCAACCAATGATTGAACATCACATATTCCGTTTAGGGCATTCCCATAACCATCTATACGTTCGAATGTTCTTGTTAATAGTTCATTGTTAATGGTGGGTGAAAGCCAAGCTCTATGAGCAGATTGATAGCTCAGGACAGGAAGAGAAATACTCATGTCATTAACCATTTTACCAGCAAGCATAGCGACTGTTTCAGGTGAATTGCTTGCTGTGGGAGATGTCTCGCTGAGACGATGACAATTCAGCAACAGTCTGACTGGTTCTTGTTTCCAAAGCCGAATGGAACCTCGTTCACTGACTGAGATAACCTGTGAATCATTGATGAATGAACAGTGGACTACTTCCCAATCTTCTCCATAAAGAGTCTTAAGCATTTTCTCGGATTCAATGTCCCACAAATGAATTTGTTGACCAGAACAAGCGATAAACAGTTTGTTATCAGGTGATATGGCAGTGTAAGTAGAAGATGCATGGTTTATTGTACTTAGACATTCACCTGAAGCAAGACTCCAGAATCGAGTGGAGAAAGAAGAATCTGTACTAACAAGGATCTGTTGGTCTTTGGAAATTACCAGTGAATAAACTGGATGAAGATGTCCATGGAAAACACGCAATGGTTCAATGTCATCAACTTGTTCTTTCAAAGATAACATGTCATACAACTTAATGTCATTATCATCTGTACAGATCACGATGTAATGATCATATGTAGTCAACCCAGTGATTTTTCGATATGAATAGTAAGTAGGATAGTAATCTGCTTGAGGATCAAGAATCCAAATCTTGAAAGATCTATCGTCAAGAAGAAAGACAAGCGAATTCATATCCGTTGCGATGAAATGGGAAAAACTGGAAGTGACATGGATCTGCTCATGCAAATTAAACGTTACGGCATCCCATACAGATAATGTGGAATTGGCATCAAGGGAAATGAGACGATTCCCATCAGGTGTATAAGACAACCACTTTGTTGGACTATTTGTGCAGATCTTGCCTAAGGGTGATTTTGATTCAAGATCGACTATTTCGATACAC
>OMYM01000481.1 GCA_900315225.1 uncultured Erysipelotrichaceae bacterium
AATATTCATATAGGAAAAAGATGAAAATATGATTGACAGGAAGAATGCGCAATGATAATATAAAGACGCAGAAGCGGTTTAGATATCACTTGTCCGATCGGTCTTGAGTGGGTTACATGCTTCTTTTTTTATGTCCAACACATCATATAGGTACCGCTTGCCATTGGCGGCGTGGTTCACGACAAGGCAAGCGGTGTATACATTGAGGTTCTCTGTCTTTTCCTTGTTGTCATACACGGGAAGGGCGAACCTCGTATTGTAGTAGTACCATCCGTATGCCGCGTCGTTCGCATGCTTTTGCTTCATGTTCACGCTGTATGTTCTTTCGCTTGCGATCTTTAGCATTTCCACGATCACCTGGACGGCGTTGGCTTTCGCCTTTGCGCGTCCTCCCTTCAGGGATCTGGTGTATGTGGAGCCGCCATATTCACTGGGGAAGACATTGCCAATGTGAATCAAGTCTTTTGTCTCTTCCACTTCAACAACCATGCCTACGTACCTTTGTAGGTAGGATTTGACATCCTTCCAGTCGATCCTCTGTTTGTTCGTAAATATTATGCTTGGGGCAACCGCAACCTTGTGTCCTGCCTCGTCTATCGTAAACCGCATCATTAATCTCCAACCTTGACATATGTGATTGTATCATGTCTTGCGCAATCTTCCAAGTATAGCTTGCTTCAATTGACCAAGGTTATGATGCCAGAACAGTGTGAGACTTTATGAAAACATAAGCTTGGAAATGTTTCTTTGAGTTCTTCTATCACAAAGTATATCTCTTCATTGTCCCATGTGTCTTTTGATTGTTGTTTGCAGTGTTCCATGTCTTCACGGGTTTCGAACATGACATCACCGATCATGATCATGCCATCGTTGTTTAGTAGTTTAAGCAAGGATTGTAGGAAGCTTACTTTCCTTGCATCATCAAGATGATGCAAGGAATATGTCGCTATTATGTAGTCGTATGATTGCTTTAACAAGGGTTCTGACAGTCCCTGGGAGAAGTCTGCCTGGAATAGATGAGCATTGGGCATCTTCCCCTTAGCAAGCGTTATCATCTTTGGCGAGAAGTCTTGTCCGTAGATCGTGCATCCGTTCTCGTATAACTTAGATGAAAGTGTTCCTGTTCCAATGCCAATATCCAGTACGATTGGGTTTTGTTTTTCCATGACTGTGTGGTAGATGTTTCCAAGTATCTCTTTGTATCCAGCAAAGGGATATGTGTTCTTAGCATCAGAAACATCTACCGTCTTATCGTATTCTTCTGACCATAAATCAAATCCTATATGATCTAGCATAGGTAATACTCCATGATGTATTCTTCATCATTCTCATTGACTGTTTGAAAGCCAAGCTTTTCATACATACGTACAGCATAGTTGGCTTTCTGCACAGACAATGAGACTTTCTTGTACCCTTTTTCTCTTAGCAGTTTTAGTATTTGTTTCATCATCTGTGTACCGATGCCTCTTCCTCGATATTCTTTGTACAGGGATATGGCAAGGGATGGCGTGTCATCATCCACATGGCCATAGTCGTTCATGATCCGTGTCCAGACAGCACCTACGACCATGTTTTCATCCTCTGCCACAAGGCAATAATCCGCCTCTCCTGAGCCAAATCCTTCGTAATAGACCAATAGCTCAGGCTTCTCCACAATCCCTCTTCCAGGGGGCTCTACGCCCTCTGGAAGAAAGATTGCTTCATAGAGGAAGTCTTTGAGAAGAGGTATCTCTTCTTCCTTCATTTCTCGTATGACCATATACTACAGAGTTTCACCAAACATTCTTATTTCTTCTAGCTTTTCTTGTGGAACACCAGGATCATATCCTTGCACAGTAAATACACCCATATCTTCCAGCTTTAGATAATCCAAGAAATCCCCTTGATAAGAGAACATTGCTCCAGTGTACATATCAGGATCACCAGAACTTAGAAACATTGCGACCTTTGTCAATCTTTCTGGCTTATTAGGATATAGCTTGGCATAGAATCTATCTATGCAACACTTCATCTGTCCCGAGATTCCATGATAGTAGATCGGTGAAGCTATAACAAGCATATCCACTTCATCCAACAAGGCATAAACCTTTAACATGTCATCCTTCTGGACACACTGTCCATTCCCTTTACCATGGCAATACTCACATGCAAGACAACCATGGATATTCATCCTAGCAACATCTATGACATCGTAAGAGTGATTAGATTTATCCAGTCCCTCACAGAATGCCTTGATCATCTGTGAAGTATTCCCATTTCTTCTAGGGCTTCCATTCAGTATCAATATACGCATAATACTCCTCCATTACACGTATACCATTGTACTACAAAAGATGGGAGAAGCAACAGAATGATTTTGGTATTATCCATCAAAATTGTGGTACAATGGTAGACGGAGGTGGAGATATGGAGAAACTAACAAGCGTACAGGCATGGGAACTGTTGAACAAAGATGAACTGACGGAAGAAGAAATCAAGAGGCTAGTCGCAGAAGAAAAATGGGACTTTAGCGGCTATAGCAACATCACAATCCCTGAATCCTTCCAATATATGACTGACTTGCTCATCCTTGATCTGAGTCTTTGCAGTATTTCAACAATTCCAGAAGAGATTGGAAATCTGACTAGCTTACAAATCCTTAACCTGGGTTATAACAGGGTCGACACAATTCCCATAGAAACAGGAAAACTAATAAACCTAAAAAGCCTTGATCTCAGAGGAAACAACATGTCCGAAGTTCCTGTATCGATTTGCGCTTTGTCTAATCTGGAAGGACTTAATTTAAGCAACAATATGCTTGTTAAAATTCCTGATGAGATCGCTAGCTTAACACATCTGAAAGTCCTCTGCCTTAGCGGAAACAAAATGCAAAAGTGAAAAGTTAAGTTCCAGTTTGAAAAGCGAAAAAAAACAAAAAGAACTTAGTCATGAAGAAAAGCGGTTTGGCAGTGCCG
>OMYM01000480.1 GCA_900315225.1 uncultured Erysipelotrichaceae bacterium
CCGCTTTTGTGATCAATGACAAAATGGATATCAATGCCACGGAGAGTATTGCGATGACCGCTCTGTAGATAGAGTATTTATCTGTCTGTGGATTCTTTTCCCCCAGAATCTTGTCAAAGAGCATGATTGCTATGATGGAAAGCAGAAACGTAAACATGATATTCTGGTGATCAAGTCCAATCTTTCCACCAAACGCAAGATCGAAGGGTATTTCGCTTACCAAGGCGAATATCCCCATTCGCATCAGATATTTCTTTGGGTTTCTTGTATGGGCATAGCCTTCCGCAATGCAAAATGAGAATAGCGGCATGGCAAGTCTGCCAATCATTCTCATCCACATGACCTCTGGAAAGAACATGTCTCCAACATGATCCACCAGCATGCTCACCAAGGCGATCATCTTCAACATCGTCCCATCCAGGATCTGGTATTTCTTTGTGTCATTCATCATGCTTTATCGAATCCTCTGCAGCACGTAGGAATGCCGTGCTTATGGTGGAATATATCAAATACGTGATAAGCGTTCCAAAGCATACATCCGAAAGAAAGTGGTTTGTCATATGGATGCGGTTGAATCCATAGAGTGTAACAAACGCACAGGCAATCAGGAAATAGCACATATTCTTGGCTTCGCTTCTGTTCTTTGTCATATCCGAGAGCATGGGCAACGAGAACAACATTGAAGCAATTGTCATATTGCCACTTGGCCAGCTTTTGAAACTATCATTGCTACCGGCAAGGTTGGGGACCATTTGCCACCAATTGCGGAATTCGCTCTTGGGATCATCCAAAGTAATCAGGTATTTGTATCGTGGACGGGATGCTACTTGCTTTAGCCAGAGGTTCACGTTATCCGCAACAATCCCTGCCACAAGTATCGCAGCTCCAACAGCAATCAGTTGATCTGGATTCTTGTCATCCAATGCCCTCTGCATGAAAAATGGAACCCACAGATACAAGACAACCCAAAATAACCAGCACGCTACCGATAGCATTGCGGATGATTCACCTGGCGTATAATGGAACAATTCACGAACAGCCTTGCCGTTGTAATTGTTGGAGTAATACACCGCCATGAAGTAGCTGATCGCCATCAATGTCCAGGCTAGCATGTGATACTTCTCCCCTTTCTTCTTCAGCCCCACAAATAGACAAGTCCCTGCAGCAGGATACAGGCAATAGGAGAAATACGAACCATATGTCGCAAAGAATGCGCCAAAATCGGTCTTGTTAGCCAATGTAACACTGATGGGATAATCGAAGAGCGATCCCACCACAATGCCAAAAAGGCATACGGATACCACAGCAATGAAACATGTCATTGGCATGGACATGATTTTCTTTTCTTTCATAATGTATTTCCTTTCTACACACATGTTTAAATCAAATGACAAAGGAAGAAGGGGCAGGCAAGCCAAAATCATAGAGATGCTTGGAAACAAGACCACTTTCCTTATCCAGCAAGAACACCTGCATGGTATTTCTGTCAAGTAGACCGACATATAACAGATCTCCATTAAGAGCGAAGCCTCGTGGATCTTTGCTATCGATGAATATATGTCCACGAAGGCTCAACGTGTGATCTTGATTCACCCTAAACACAGCGATATTCCCCTTTGGACCGCGATTCGAGACATACAGGAAACGTCCATCTTGCGATATATGAATATCAGATGGCATGGCTGCTCCACGGTCAGCGAAACCACTTGTGTTCTTCTCTCCTGGATCTGCATGACGCTTGTCAAACTTTGGCAATGGCCGATCAATGTAGTATTCTTCGGGCATTGTTCCTAGCATCTGAAGTTCTGTCAACTTTCCTCCAGCATCATAGCGATACACTGAAACCGATGGGTAGTTCTCGTTTGCGACATATATGATCGAATCATGCGGGTGAAACTCAAGATATCTTGGTGCATATCCACTTCTCACAAAGAAACTGTATATAAAAACCAATTCGTTTGCATGGCGGTCAATCTTCAAAACCTCGATTTCATCCGCTCCACGATTGCAGGCAAAGACTAGATCATCTCTCGTTCTGACACAATGAATATGGCTGGTGGACTGTCCTCCCCCATGGCACCAATATCCCTTGATTTCAAACGCCACAAGATCCAAGAGACCGCCAATTCCGCCATCCTCACGCAAAGAAAACAATGCAACGTTAGACTCGTCAAAGCCTCTTTTCAACCGCCATTCCCCGTTTCTGTTTCGCTCATAGCTACATGTTACCGTTGTATGAGAACCATGATTCGCGACAAGCAGATACCGATTGTCAGATGTTGGCTCTACATATGCAGTGCGAGAGCCATAAGCGATAGAATCGTTGATTTTCTCAAGTCTTCCATCATCCATGATGCGACAGGCGGTTATCCCTCCGCCCGCCCCATTAATCCCTCCAAAGTTCTTGGATTCATTCGCAGCATAAATCACTTTCCTATCAGCAGATGCCTTGATAACGCTAGCATTATCTGCCTCCAGACAATCAACGACTTGCAGGCAGGTATCGCTTTGGGACAAGGTATATATCCCCTTCCCATTTCCTTTGACGCTCCCGTTGCCTGAAACTGTTCCAACATAGATCATGGACAATCCCCCTTTCCCTTCTCTATTATACACTCCGACATATCAGTTTGGAAGATGTATCTATAGTTGCGACAGTAAATGCCTTGGAGTATAATATGTACTGGAAAGCGAGGACAAGACATGTCTTATACAGCCGAACAGTTTAGAAACCTAATCCGAGGAAGCGGGGTAGGAACGTATCAGATCAACGAAGATGAAAAAGGGAACTTCACATTATTGACAGATTGTGCCGAAGGAAAGGTTGTGTTCTATGAGCAGGATATCGTAGAACTCATTATCACCTCTCTCAAGGATGGAGCAAATGTGTTCTACCTTCATTTCCGAATAGAGGATGAAGACCATGCGAAAGATCTGTTCGCCGAGATGAGGCAAACGCTCATCTCTTTGAAGAATAAGAAAAGAGTCAAGGTTCTCTTAAGCTGCACAAGTGGGCTAACGACAAGCTTCTTCGCGTCTGAATTGTCCAGGGCAGCGGATACACTCCGCTTGGACTATGAATTTGCGGCAGTTTCATTCGATAGGATCTACGAGGAAGGGTTTTCGTATGATATTATACTCTTAGCCCCACAGATCCACCATCAATACAACAAAACGAAGCAAATCTTCCGTGATGCGGTTGTCATGAAGATCCCTGCGGCTGTATTTGGTCAATACAATACAGGCGAGATGATCGACATGATCAAGAAGATCATCATCGAAATTGACGAAAAGGAACAGGCAAGCAAGAAAGCCGACCCTCGAAAGCCTTTTGAAAATCCTTATCGCATTCTCTCCATCGGAATGATCAATCAATTCGGTTCTTTCCGCATCGGATACCGTGTTTACGACCATGGGAAACGCTCCTTGGATGGTGAAGTCCTCAAGCCCAGCTTTTCCCTGCAAGATATCACCGACATCATTGACTACGTCTTCTCCCTTGAGGAGAAAATAGATGCAATTGCTATCGCAGTACCTGGAGTCACCTACGGAGGAAGAGTATATCACGAAGAACTCGGCTTAAAAGGGGAATTCCTAGCCAAGACAATACGAGAAAAATACAACAACACACCAACAATCCTTGCGAACGATGTCAATGCCATGGCACTTGGCTACTATGCCTTGAACGAGGATGCAGATGACATGGTGTTCTACTTCCAGCCAACTGGGCATGGTGCTGGAGCAGGGATTATCATTGACGGAAAGCTTCGTACGGGCATCATGCATGGTGCAGGAGAAATCTTTAGCTTGATCAAAGATACCGTCATCGACTACGATAAAAAGACAGCAACACCAGAAGGAACTTTGGAACTGGTCACAAAAGGAATACTCGCTTTCATCGCCACCATTGCTCCAAAAAAAGTCGTTCTCTACAGCAAGCTCGCTGTGGACATGGACGAACTCATCAAAGAACTCCAGAAGAAGGTCGCCGCTCAATACATCCCGCAAATCGAGCATACACCTGGTCTAAAGAGATACATCCTCCCTGGAGCAATGGTGCATTGCCTTGAGGTATTGCGTGGTTATCAGGAAACAGGCGACTGGCATGGATACGAAAAGAAACGAGAGAACAATTCTTGAATATCCCACTGTCATCAACAACCGAATA
>OMYM01000565.1 GCA_900315225.1 uncultured Erysipelotrichaceae bacterium
TAAAGCGATGGACTTTCATGATATCACCTCCATCACTATTATAGCACACGCGATTCCATAGCGCCATTATTTAATTCGTTTACTATATCTTTTCCAAGTATTCATTCCCATCAAAATTATGAACCTCTGCCAAAGCCCCCCTAACAACATCTCTGTCCATTGCTAAAATGTATATTATATTTGGAAAATCACCTACTTGTTTTACAAGTTGAAAGATATCCCTTATCTGAGAATTAGTTAACCTGTCAATATCATCAATAGTAACGATTATCTTTTTTCCCACTGCGCGCAATGCATCTGCAAGTTTTCTTCTTGTCTCATCTAAATCGTCTCCTTTCATGAGTTTTTTCCCCTGAGCTTGCGCTGTATTTTTTGCTATTGTTGCAAATGTTGAGCCAGTACCTGGAATCAGCTCTAGCAAATCTAATACACCTGAATAATCCCTTAGTGCTTCCCCAACTTTATTCTTAAATTCATCATTTCCTTTAAGATTAATGGTTTTCATTAAATTTCGGAAAAATATCCCAATTAGGTCATTCTTATCCGAATAATTCCAGGGCGAAAATCTCGTAACTAACGGTTTATTATCCCGATTTGATCCCATTCTTTCTAATTCATCAATCGCCATGTTTAATATTGATGTCTTTCCTGTTCCCCATTTTCCGAATAATCCGATTACTAACCCATCACTACCATGATATTCTAAAATGCCTTTGGCAAGTTGCTTTGAAAAAGATGATCTTCCAAGCAAATCTTGCTCACTATTATTTATCGGACGATCTGCACTGTATACCATAAGAGCCTCCATTTCACTTAATTCAAGTAATTATAATCTTTTCACATATAAATCAAATGTCTTTCATTACTTCTTATCTTTCTCCAGTGTCACCACAAGTCATAATCGTGTTCATTAACTCGAATCATCCCAACTTATGGGTTTCTTATTTTAACACAACCCCATGCTTTCCTTCGAATGTTTATGTAAGTTCTAAATATAGCGTCAACGGATATTATATGCTTCACGAATTGCAGTAGCAATCTGCTTCATCTCGTAATCAGAATAAATGACTCCTTTATTTCTCATGTCTACCACCATATCAGCAATTTTCTTATCCCTCTGTTTCCTTGATTGACAATCGGAAAGGATGCCTTTGAACAAGGAGCCAATGTCCTTTGTCCAGCTTTTCTCATTTAGATTCAGATAACCTGCAATCAAGTCATAATAATACTGATCGCAGGATGGCTCATCCTTAACTCGATCTTGTCTTACATCCATTGATTGGTCAAGTCCTGATGAAACAACCCATCTATCTTCGCATACATGAATCAGCTTTTGTTTTCTCAAATACTCGATATTATCTTCAGAAAGATTCCTGACATTTCCTTTTGCAACTTGATCAAGTAAATAGACTGTCTTCAAATCAAATTCAGGATGCTTGAACAACATGTATGTATATTGTTCATTCAACATCTTTGCGTAAACAGTGACAGAGACTTGATTGTATGAACTTAGATCATACTCCGGCATTGGGAAAGATCTCTCCTGAAGAATCCGATACACCTGTTTTATGCTTCTGCTTGCAGGATCAATCATATTGAATTGTTCCATTACTTCAGCCAAGAGCTGGTTACGGCAAAATGTAGGCACAGAATCCTTTTCAAGAAGAGTTTCCACAGATTCCGGCAGAAACCTTCCATGATTGATGATCCTGATACATTCTTCTTCCTCGTTGACATCAATCGCTCCAACAAGCTCATAATCAGAATGCATCATGGCATTATTCACAAGCTCGCGAAGAATCCTTGTATCATACTGCTGGATTTCTATAGGATATACTGACATTGGATCTGGCATATACCTGTAGGTTAAAATACGGATCTTAGCGATAATCTTTTCTGTAACGTTGACAAACGGGATATTGAATACCTCGTAATCCCTCAAGTTACCGTGGAAACCAAAAAGCCGCCATGTAATACTAGGATTGTATTCAAACAAACCCTTGTATTTAGGATTGCCAAGCAAAAGCATGGCAGCATTTGTCACCTTGCCTTCAGACATCAAATGAAGCATAGTCAAAAACTCTTCATCCGTCATACCATCCACTTCTTCAGAAATATGCGGCTGATTCATCTTTTCCTTGTATTTCTCCCTTGCAAATCCAATCGCTTGCCGATCAAGGTGATTGATTGTTGCTCTAGGTAGAATTCGCCTAGACCAATCCTTTCGATCATTTTCAATATATCTCATAGTATACCTCATTTATAATTACCTAATTTTCCTCGAATGTTGCACTAAAACTACCTGTTACGCCCTTTAAGCCTAAGATTCTGTGTTGCAACACATTCGTCCAGCA
>OMYM01000479.1 GCA_900315225.1 uncultured Erysipelotrichaceae bacterium
ATCTGGAACAGATATTTACAATCGTTCCGCATATAACAGCAGGCAGACGATGCTGAATTCTACCTATTTGTGCGTCCAAGTATAAGATTCGAAAGATTTGTGGAACATGTTCAAAAAGATATTGATTCTTCGCTTGAAAAGAAGAAAAGCCATACGATCAGATATAAGGATTTCTGGGGGATTATTAGCTAGGTGACATTGGATGTCCAAGATCAAAAGTATACGGTAGATACATTGGAATTAAGAAGTCGCAAGCAAGCTGAAGTACTTCTGAAGGATGATCGCATGAGAGAAGTCAGGCAACTGAAGCTGGTGAATGACAGAAACGAATTCATTGTTGAGGAGCTTGTGAATGAATTGTTCTATAAAGATTTGCGAAATGTCTACGGTCATGAGAGCCAGATAGCCAATATGGAATATATCGCGCATATGAATTATAAACACGCATTGTTTGATTTGCCTGAAGGTGCAGATCCAAAACAGGTTTTTAATGAAACCGTGAAGCGACCAATTCCTTCGTCACTCATTGATGACAGCCCGATTTACAGACATGGCTGTTATATCTATCTGACAGGGGAAGAAATCGATAATAGATTACAGATTTCCTGGGGACATGAACAAGCCAAGTCTTCTACAGTATTTGATAGTGAAAGAAGAGAACTTTGAAGTATATTTAAGATGAACGCTATCCAGCAGTATAGATTGATCCTTTCATTGTGTGATCATGACAAGGCAATCAAGAAGATCACCCCCGAAAAGAAAACATAAACAGATCAGTGGTCTTGCCATTGCGCCTTGCTGTTCAATGCTATCTTTTTTCTTTTTGTTTCTTTGGATTCATCCTGGGCGTGAAAATGGATCATTCATGCGTAAGCGTATGATTGTGTGAAAAGTTTTTTACCGCTCGTGTACAAACTCCCACCGTTCATGTCAAAACTTTGATTCAATTGATTGATTTCTTGCTGGGAAATTGGTAATGTATTAACAGAAAACATGTGATCTTATCACATGTTGATGCGTTGCCATCGATGGAAAAATAGGAATAAGGAGGAGTGAAAATGATTATCAAAGTTCTACTGGCGTTCGCTGTAGGAATATCCTTGTTAGGAACTGGGATATCCAACCCATTGCTGTGTCCGTTCGAAAAAACCGTTGCCACGGGTTCAATACGTATCGCTGTTGATACATGGACACAGTTTTCTCAAGGAAATGCTGACTATGAAGGCTGTGTTCCAGTTTCTTGCGAAACATTGTTATAATCGTTGATCCCAACGGGTATCCAGCAACGCAAAAAGACCGTGCTGTGGAGAAGCGAGTATATCTACGGTCATTATCGTATCTATGTGCAATAAGGTTCATGAATAGGAAAACCACAAAGAAAACAACGTCGGAGGCATTGACATATGGAACAAGAAGAAAACATGACCGTCGCGGTGATTGATGACAATGGGGAATGGAGAAAAATACTGTCAAGCATGGTAAAAGAGGCGATTCCCTCAGCGTGCATTAATGTTTTTGGCAGCGTAAGGGCGTTTGTGGCGGACAATACACATTATAACTTGGTGATTGCGGATGTCGTATTGGCGGAAAAAGAAGTGTTTGCATATGCTGAGATTCTTGAGAGAAGGGTAGACTATGTCGTGTATGCTAGCGTAATAAAGGAAAAGGCTACGTTTGCTTATTTTCCAAAGACGGTGGGCTTTATCTCCAAGTTGGACGATAGAACCGAAAATGTCTGTAAAATCAAGGGCATCCATGACAGGTTCCTTGTCAAAATATTAACGTTTGACACGGAATATGGCAAGGTAAATGTGAATCCAGACGCCATTATTATGATGAATGTTGAGAGCCGGGATATCAAGGTTGCCATGGAGAACAAAAAGGAATTGATTTTGAAAAGGACAAGCATGCGTAAGATGCTGCCCTTCATTGAGCCATTTCTTGTTTGTGCAAAGAAAGGAATTTTCATTAATCCCAGACATATTGTAAGGATATATGCCAACAAAGTTGTTTTGACACATGGGATGGAAGTGGCGTTATCAAGGAGGCAAGCGGACGAGGTGATAGAAAGATTCAAGAGGTTGTTCATATGATTTTTGAATATAATGGCATGCGAATGGAAATGAATCTTTTGTATTGCCTTGTTGTCCATTGCTGCATTTATTTGTTCCTTTTGGCAATTGTTTCTCGCCAGCGATGCAGTATGAAGAAAACCATCATTTCATTGTTTGCAGCTATCATCTTTAGTATATGTGCATATCTCGTTGTTCGCTTTGGGTGTGTCATGTATCCTTCATCTCGATTTACAAACAGAGATTATGAAATCATTGCAGGAGAATTCACTCTATTGCTGCATTTGTTTTGCGGGTCTTGGCTGGTAAAAATCAATTCAGATATATCATGGAAGGCTTCAATGATGTTTTCTTCGGTTGTCCATTCCGCATGCTTCTTGGCGAGCATTCTTGGACGCTTCGTCATGCAAGCGGAATATGTGCTTGGGTTTGGCTTGTTGTATAAATACCTTCTGTTTCCGAACCCGCCATTGAATTCGTTTGATCACATTGGCGGCGGTTATATCGCCGTGGTCTTAATGCTTTTGGCATATAGGTTTCTTAAGGCATCTCTTCAAGCACATTCAAAGAAACTACAGGATCATTTGATCTTAATTATAGTTGTTACTTATTTAATCTATACACTGTCCGTATGCATTCCATTGATGTTTTTTGAATACTTGCATAATTTTTTTGCTG
>OMYM01000476.1 GCA_900315225.1 uncultured Erysipelotrichaceae bacterium
GCGCAACGAAAACACGCTCCTCAGCTACCTGATCAGCCAAGCCAAAGTGCTGGACAACCGTGTGAGATTCTATCAGAAATAAGACGTTAGACTTGAAACGTAAGACGTTAGATAAAGAAAAAGCGCTTCGTTTGAAGCGCTTTTTTTTATGGCATTTCTGACTGATGTAAAGACGATAAAATTCACATGGTCCACATGTTTCCACTGCCGCACTTCCCCACCCCACAGCTGACATCCGTTCTCCTGGTCATGGTTTTTGCTGTTTTGAACTGTTTTTGATTAAAATTTCGCGGCAAAAATACAAAACTCCCATAATTTTCAATTTAAAATTCCCATAATTTTCAATCTGTGATTCTGTAACATAAAAATGATTGTGCAAAACCGATCCTTGTTTTACCATTTTATTTTCTGCAAAGGGGCCAAAAAGATCCATTGCAGAAAACAAACATATACTTTTACATGATAATTATCTAGAGCACCTTTACTGAAGACATAATTAGCTCAACAGCTCACACCCCTTTCACGCACCGCACCAAATAGGAGTACCCTTTCAAATCGATTTGCTTGAACAAGACATCACTCTGTACAAAACTCTATTTCTTCCATCACTTCACCCAAAGCCCGACTTCAACCTCATCTTCGGCAGTTTCTTCCACACTATCGTCCAAGAAACCAAAGAAATCATAACCCGTGAAAGATTCAACTGTATTCACTGAGCGGACAGTTCCCACGATGGTTACGGAATCCGGATTGTTGGGACAGATAAAGGCTATGGTATGATACGCGTCTTGATGTTTGATGAGGAAGGCCTTGAAGAAGCTGTCGGGAATATGAACGTGGTTTGGTCCTATCGTTTCAGGAGTATTGGAAACGAATATCGGTCCGCACACGATTTGCACCGAATCGTATTTGACGGCTAATTTTCTCGCCAAATTCTCAATCTGGTGCCACACGCCGTTGTTCATCTCCTTGTTTTGCGGACAGATGTTGGTGAAATAATCACTCTCCTTCACCGCCCGCTCCGACCATTTCATATCCTGCCGTCGTGCCATGTGTCCTCTCACCCACCCTGAGCCGCTGTAATCCTCGTTAGTTGCTTGCGGAAGATCCAGATTCGGGTCTGGCATGAAACAGCGAGGAATTTTGGGGGTATGTTTTGTGGCCTCCACCTCTTCCGCCGTCAGCGTATAGGAGACCCAGTCGGGCTGGCGGGTTGAGGGGTTGTAAGAGACCGTGAAACCAGTATAGTGAAGAGTAGTTGACGTAGGTTCTTCTATCATGTCAGAAGAGGAAGAATGGTCTTCTATTGAGACTGCATCAGCCGATACTATTCGGATAATGAATGCGACAATCAATATAAGTATTGGAAATCCAAAGATGATTTTCTTCATTATCTGTTATTTTCAAGGATTCTGAATAGATCCTATTACATGTAAGTTAATGCAAATACATTAGGATAAATATCCTTCAATAGAAGTCCATCAGAATCTCGCCATTGTGCATTGTTAGCGGCACGTCCTAACACAAGCGAGGCTGCAATTGATGCTTTGTCACATCTGAAATCTTCCTTTACCTTTATTACTTTTGCCGTTAATTTCCTTTTTCCCAATAAACAAATTTCACAATATTCATCAATAAAATTCTTCCACGTTTTTTGTAAGGGAGATGACAGACGTTGTGTTTCAAATTCAGCCGACACCAAACTTCCTTTCAAAATGTAAAAGCCACCATCTGTGGTATTGTAATAGCCTTTTGCATCACATTTGCCAACTTGAGTTATACTAAAAACATGACATGGAAAATCTGGTTTGTTTTCTTTAGCAACGAGTTGTCCATGAGTGGTTTCAGGTGTGTTATCGACAAAAGAAGACAAGGTTGACTCTAATGTTTCAGCAGCTGGAATAATTGTAGCAGAACTTGATGATTTGATTCGCCCACTTTTCTTTTTATGTAACAAATGAGACGTTTCATACTCAAAATCCTCATATTTACGTTCTATTTCAAGTTTTCTTCGTTCTTTTTCTTCTAAAGATTCTTCTTGAATCCTTACAACAGCGCTCTTTCTATCTACACCATCTTGCCTCTTTTTAGAAGATGCCGATCTCGTAGTGGTATTTTTTTTCTTATCCTGGGATGCTGCCTTTGATTTTGCGTTTTGGAGAAGAATTTGAATTATCTCAACTATTTTTCCATCAAATTCCACTGAAGTGGTACGTCTTTTAGTCAAAACTATACGCTTCGACTTCCCTTTGAGTTGCCAGTATCGCGAAAACAGCTTGTAATTTGCTATTGGTTGGGGCTCAAAACTGATATTCTCAAAAGGCAGATTTGTCTGATCTGACGAACTTAATGGCTGGCCTAGTTCAGACAATTCAATTTCAGATAGTTCTATCAACTGAACACGATTAACTTTTCCGTAGAGGTTCACATACTCTGTACCAACGTCTTGTTCTAATACCATTTCAACGTCCTCCTTTATAGTATTCGATTTTGGCTTTGGTAACATCGATATTACCAATAACAGGTACAATGTGGATTAGAAATCGTTGGTTACGGCTTTCTTCGTTTATCCATGTTTGCTTGTTATGCTGAAGAAGATTATCGTCAGGAACAATTCTTGGGACACCTTCTTCACCGCTGCCAGCTATAATTAACTCGCAATGTGGAAGCGCAGACAAATCAATGCCATTGGCTTTCCAAAATTTGTTTAAGAACTGAGCTCTAAGGTAAGAAAGAGTATAATTGTTCCGCCAATCATCTCCGTCAAACTTCACTTTGGAGGATTGTCCCTCTATTACCACAAGAAATTTTATGTTATCATGTGCTATGTGCGCTTCTTCAAGGCCTAATAGAGTTTCTTGAATCAAGCGGCCAGCTTCAAGTATGCTATCTCTTTTAGCATTAGCAGCCTCCTTGTTATAAGTGTCCAACATCAGCCTGTCAACACGATACTCTTTTTGCTGATATTGCACATCAACTGTAAAGAGATGCTTGAGGTACTGATCATTGTACCCAAAGAAGGTTGTGGAATCGATAACGCCTACAGCTGAATAAACAGTAATGATGTTCTCATACTCATCAACCAGACTTTTCAGCTGTTTTTCTTTGATTTTAAAACGACTAAAAGAGACGGCAAATAGCACTAACGTGATGGCGAACAAAGTCGTCATTATATCCACATAGCTTGGCCAAAAAGATTCGTTATTTTTGCCTTCCATAATGCTATTTACGCTTGCCAAAACCTAAAAAACCTCTTTTTTTCGTCTCTGTTTTCTTATCCAACTTTTTTATTTCAGATTGGATATTCTCCAAAGCAGAACCAAGTTCATCCGAACGTACTTGTCTTTTGCTCAACGTGCTAACCTGCTCTGAGATTTCGCCAAGCTGTTTTAAAGGAGAAAGTGCCGATTTGTATGCCTCAACTGAAATACTCTCTTCTATGGATTTGGAGAACTCTGCATGTCTGTTTCTAACCTCTGCAGTCTGTTCTTCAAGCATCTGTTCGAAACCTTCTATATGTTTAGTCAATGCTTCCTGATACCTTCGGTTCATGTTTTCAAGTGCTTTAAGTTGTCCTTTGAAAACTTCTTCCAACTTCTCATCAGCACTCTCAATGTATTTGTTCGCAATTTTGTTCTTTTTTCGTAAAGCATTCACTTGCTCTTGGATATGCTCTAAAACATCGTTACCAATTATCTGACGTTGGGCAAGGGCTGGTCCCAATTCATTAATACTGTTTTCAAAGTTCTTGATTCGATCAAGTATGCTGTTTACCCTGACAGCTACTTCGCGAGGAATCTTCAGTGATTCTGAGTACATGTTTTGAATGTTGATAGATTCTTGCGTAGCAGCAAGCATCATTCGACGTGCTTCTTCAAATTTGTTCAACGATTGTGTAATACCCACAAAATGATTGGCCGCCTCTATATACTTCTCCATACCTTCTATCAAATTTCTGCTACGGAATATTGTAAGTAACTCGTCTTGGTAGCGAATATTTTCATTGATTTTATCCATATTTCGCCCCATTACATCGACGGCATTGGACACTGCCGAAACACTTTGGGCAAAATCTTTACCAAATGCGGTTGTGCAGTTATCAAAAGTAGTTTGAAACTTGTTGAGCACACGGGTAAATGTGGGTTCGAATTGAGAAATGGTTTCATGCAGTTTTGAAATAGCCGACACCATGCTTACGTCTAAAGTTGGCATCAATTCCGTCTGTACAAAGTCGTAGAACTCATTCTTGTCTTCCTCAATCTTTTTTCTTGCTTCTGCGGCAAAAGCATTGTTCCTGGTAGTTAGATAAAGACCAAAAAAACTAGTAGACATGGAAACCAACACGCCTATCAACAGGTTCCTTATTGAATCGTCAGTCACCCCTTCTGTACCATTGAACCCTATTACAAACATTAATATACCAAGGAAAACGCCAACAAAAGTGCCCATCAATCCTATATAGGTAGGGAATGAGAGTTTTGCGGTAGATTGATCATATCGCATGTTAAGCTTTCGTTCCACTTTGTTTTGAATCACAGAGAAATCAGATGTTCCCTTTGTCTTAACAACGTAATGGTTGATTTCGGCAATCAAGTTGTTCAAATCGGATTTCGGTTTACCCACTTGTTCAAGCTGAGTAAAAAGCTCATTGTTGACCTCAATTTGGGTTGTGGCGTATGGTGATAATTTCTTGAAAAAATCATGAAACAATATCCTGTACCGCTTGGTCTCAAAAAAAAATTTAAATTGAAAAGCTACAAATATTATTGCTGTTATACCAGCTATAATAATAGTTGACGTTAATGAATTTAACACAAATGTTTCCGCAAGAGTTTTCATATTATAGCTTTGTCATTTCGAAAATTTTATTGATAATGGGTAAGAAGAAAACAGAACCTTTGTATAATACCTCGTCAGTGTATTTCTCTTTTACTTGTGTTTTGTAATAGGTGGAAAAAGGTGTTCCCATGTCTTCTTCGGCAGATTTGATATACTTGGACGTTTCATCAGTGCCATCCATGATTCCATTACGTTTTAGCATGTTAATCACCCCGTTATAGAGTGTAGCTAACTCACCATATTTGTTGAGCAACACAGTCTTTAACTGAACTAACCCATCATTAATGTCCTTAACTTTTTCATACGTTCGAGAATTGTCGCCTTGATAAACAATCTCTCTAACACTGGGTGCATTGGGATCGCGATAGAGTCCTCCATAACAAGTAGATTCTTTCCTTTCAGGTGGTAATTTGATGTGAACATCATGTTCTCCTCCGAATACATGTTTAAAGACCAAATCAATGATGTCTTTAAGTACAACTTCTTCAGAAGAAATAAAGCTGTCAATGTATCTACTACCATTACCACTAAATACTATAGTCCGAGGAGCAGATAGGTTGTTATCTTTAAACATGGATGCCATGTAGAAGAGAATGGATGTTAAATGGTATACAAAAATGGGCTTGAAGTCTTTGCTTAGAAAACGTGAAATGTCACAATATTTGTCATTGGAGAGCCAAAAGTTAATGACATCCTTGGTTTTCATGTCATCAACATTAATATAACACTCGTTCAAGTCCTTTAGATCTGGTCGAGTGAAATTCAGATTACCCGCATACCTACGATAAATGCCATTTTCCTTAACGTTAGCAAATGCATTGAAGCCATTTTCCCAAAGAACATCGCAACCGAAATGTACAGAATTGGCCACTTGAGGCTTATTATCTTTGAAATATACAAAGTCTGTGGATCCTCCTCCTATATCAATTACCGTAACAGCATCAGAATCAGCTATGTAGTCCATTTTTTTGTAATAATAATATGGAGCTTCAGATTCTGAAAATCTACGAATTTGATTAGTTGGTATAGATAAAATGTTTGCAGGTTCGTCACTCCAAACTCGTTGATATTTCTCCCTTGTTTGTCCCATGAAACTAAGTGGACTAAACCATACGAGATTAGTGCGATTAAGATCACCATTACGTTGAAGAATATCACATTTGATAATCAGTAACAACTCGCGAACAAATACACGGAGCATGTCTTCATCTTTATCCCACTTGATGTCCGTTTGCACGATTTGGTCGTCGTTAGCCATAGTTTTCTCATAAAAGAAGGCAATGTTGTGATTATCAAACAACTTGGGCTTTTTTGATTTGTCACGAATTCCACACAATGCGGTTCGGATAGGAAATGTATAATCCGTTCCGTCAATAAGCGCAGGGACGTATTCAGTCTTGATTTTATTTTTAGCTTTTGCAAATATTGAATCTTCAATTCGGCGAACAAGTGAGAACTGACTATCCTCAAGTGGTTCATGCATATAATTTACCATAGGATGTACCATCTTGAACAATTCAGGCTTTTTGCTTAAATCTGGTTTGCCGTCACTATCATTTTTACAGCGTGAAATGAAAGTGTTGGAAGTGCCCAGATCTATGGCATAAGTGTAAGTTTCCGTTGTTGTGCGACTTTTCTGCCATTTTGGTATGATTAGACCCGTATCCTCCAACACCTTTACTTCCATTAAGTTGAAATCCGTGTTAAACAATTCATAAAACTTTGTCCCACTTTCTTCCTCGTCTGATTTTTGGGTAGAACGAATCACAGCTGGTTCTACACCAAATTGTGCGTTATCCTGAGGTAATACTTCTTTGATAGAAATCAGACTATTATTTGTTTTCTTGAAGAATGATAAGGATATTTTATCAATATTGAAGATGGGAGCCTCTGGGTCTTCATCAGCTGCAACTACTAGAACTTTAAAGTAATTGTTTTCTTGTTCTTTGTCGGACAAAATATTGGGGAAAATTCCGAGATCAAAACTGATGTGAGCAAGTTTTAAATCGACAATTCGACCTTGCCCTTGACGAAAAGGATCATCTGCATACTCTTTTATATAGTCTTTGCCACCATATCTAAGATGAACGGTAACTGAGTTACGATTGATATGCACATCCGAATCAATGTCAGTGCTGGTAAAAAGCTTGACAACATCTGGTTTAAACGGCAAAAGGAAATCATAATCTCTATCTTTGTTATCGTTCTGATAAGTTACAACCATATAGTTCTCACGAGAAATGCGATAAGGTACACGTATCATAGTATCCGTAAAGAAACTCATAACATCGATTTCATCAGATGTCATGATACGAAGACCATTGATGACAAGATCATCGTTCTGGTCAGTAGTCACAGCGGTCTGTTTCTGTGTATAGTCAACACGAATATCTGTGTCATTTCTAAATCCTCGAATGTATTCTTTTATTGATTTAAAACGAGAATCAATATCATCTGAACTGAACAGAACATTAAACATGTAATTCTTGAAATCAGATTCACGTTCATCAAACATACAGATATCTCGGAAATACTCACCTCCAGACTTTCTCCTAATATGAAGATTCTCATAAAGCTCCCCTGCAAATCGAATTTGTTCACTCCCGTTTTCTTTAATTTTAGATTTATCCATATCAGGAGGGGTGATAAAGCCTGTTATTGGGGAACTACATGCCAACAATTTCTCTTTCCCATTTTCTGTAAAGACAACAAAATACAATTTCTTTTCATGAATGTCTGTTTTGAAGTAATCCACAATTGAATTGTATAAAACAGGCATTTTCGCTTTAAGAATTTCCAAATTCTCGGTGCTATCCCATTCTCGAATTTCTAAGGTCTCGCCATCTTTCCAAGAATTGTTCCTATGAAATGTCAGATTAAACAACAGCTCATACACATCAAGAATGTCTGACACAAGCTGTCGGTATGCAAATCCAGCCTCTTTTTTGGAATTGAGATGTTCCTCATTACACCTTCTGAATGCTTCTTTAGCGACAAAGAAACGTGCGAATGGTGTAGGGAGTGAGTTCAGTGCACCACTGTTGTCGGTCTTTTGTTCCATCACCTCGTCAAGATGATCCGCAGTCAAAGCAACGTCTTCGGCTGTCCAAGATGTTCCAGAGGTGCCTCTGTCTATTATATTTAGATCTATTCTTGCCATAGTCCTAATTGTTGATTTTCTTGGTATAACTATCAATTGCCTCGTAAGCAAATTTCAGGAAATATCGGAACGGATTGCTATGTTCTTCGTCCTGATGATGATTACTAGCTTGTAACATTTTCAACAGGTAATAGGAATCGTCCTTTGCATCTAATTGAACGGATTTTATCCATCCGCTCATTTGATTCAGGTCGTCGTAATGTATCGGTGCAAAAGCACGTTTGTTGGTTGACAATTCTGAATACCAATTGTAATATTTGTCAGTGAATCTGCATAATGCTTGGAATGCACTATCTTTATAGAAGTCTTCATTGAAACCTCTGTCCTGACTTAAAGGGAAATATGTTTCCTTGGGCAAATTCAACACAAAACTTCTCAATAACATGTAGTCCGCCACACTCTTGACAATCCCTTTATAACCACTGCCAAGCGACTGCAAGTCTAAGGAATCAGTATCCTCTTCTATAGCTCGGGTCAAATATTGTCTTTTGTCTGGTCTTTCTCGTGTTAAGAAATCAAACAAAGCTGAAGCTGCAACCAATTCAATGAAGTTAGCTGTATCTTCTTGCTTTTTCTCATCATTCTCGTATACTTGACGCAAACTTTTTTCTCCTACATAATAAAGATAATCTGATTGTACATTGTTTTCGTAATAGGCTAACGCAGATTTGGTTTTAGTGTAAAAGTTGGCCGAATCAATATCGCTTCCTGTTGTGGTTGGATCTTTCAAACCATAATAAGGAAGAACTGTCACAGCCCCCATTAAAGCGTTCTTCACGGCGGGTTCATTCTCTGCACCTCTGATCTTTTTTTCTAATAATGGATAGCCAGATGCTCCAGTTCCACCAAAAATTGAGCTGATAATAAAAACTCTGTCATCTTTTTCGCAATGAATTTTAAATGCCTTAAACCAATCTGCGCCTTCAATCATCTCACCAAGCACAACAGTACCAACATTTGGATTCCCTTTAAAACCGACAGAGAGGGGGCTGTCCAGATTCTTGGAAGCAAAAAGTGTTTGCACAAAAAAATTGTTAATATCATCAGCTGCAAGGTTGGCTTCTTTGATATATGAACGAAACTTTTCTTTACTACCCACAGCTTGATTGGTGTCATTCAATTGGTTGTTCAACTCATTGATGGTTTGAATCTCTGAATTGAAGAAACCGTCAAGTGGATTAAGAGTTGATGTCCCATTGTTGATAGTTTTATTGTAAATGTCTTTATAGTTGTCTATCAACGAATGAAGGTTTTTCTTTTCTTCCAAATCCAAGTGAGGATCTAAAATAACAGGGACGACAGTATAACCATTCGTACTCATTCCACTGGCCATTAGCATAGTGATGCTTTTCATCACGCGGATTCCAGTTCCGCCCACACAGAACACAAATACTTTTTTCATATTGCGTTAGAATTTTAATAATCTATATGCGTTGGTCGGCAACCAATTACACCAAATTACTGAAGTGACAAAATATAATAACGTAGCATACATGGCGTTACCGATTGCGATTTTTAGCTCAACGCCTAGTGATCCTTGCAATTGAGGTTCAACAGCGATATACTCAAATAAGAATGTTATCAATCCTGTGAAAAAAAGTGTTATAGCCATAAAAATAAGCCAATGTTTAGGTTTGTAGTGTCGTTTAGGCATTTCATTGTATGGTCTGTAGTAAAAATATGCTAAAAATATCCCCAAGACTGATATTAACAAAATAAAAATGGAAATACTTTCCAAATGACCCCACCATACCCTTGCTTGTTGGTATAGTGTTTCATTATCCTTAAACTGATTGGTGAAATCCGTCATGGAACCAGCAATCCATTTGTATAAATATAACAGTTTCATATTTATGATTTTTTAGAGACAAGAATATAATTGGGTCTTAACGTGTCATTTACTACCCCTCCATAAAACATTCCTTTCAAGAAGTTCTCAAGGGAATATGTTTTAGCACGATCATTCTCTGAAGTAGCACCAAGAAAGGGGGAAAAACGTGTGATATCAAGATCAGGTAAAACGAGTGACCATTCAATCACATCCGCATCTTGAGGCATGTTGAACAATTTCAAATCAACAATAGCTATCGCTTTTCTGGTCAGTTCTGATTTTACAATATTTTGCGTCTCAATTTTCACATCTCCTACCTGAACCTTGGAGCCATAGAGCGTTTTACATTGAAAAACACTCTTGAAAACATTCTCATCAGCTGTTTGCCAGCGATATTTTTCAAGGTTGATTTTAAGTTTAATTGTGCATGTATCGTTGCTGCTCGGTTCATATCCAACGAAAGCAGGATTGTCTTCCAATTGATAGCAGTTATCAGGAATTCCAAAACTATAAGATGGATGAGTACCGTACTTGAAACCACTTTCAATGTTGTCCACAAAATGACCATTATTATCCAAAAGTGTGGAAATACCATTTCTCAGCTCTGCCACTGTTTCAGGTGCACCAATGAGCAGGTAATAGTATGGAGAAGCATCGTAAACAACGTTGCCCTTATTGTCAAGAAAATTAGATGTGGCTCCAATTAGACATATAGCGTTGCCGAATTTTCCAAGAACTTTGCTGATATCAGTACTGTATTGGCTTAAGAGAACATCAGGAGCTGCAGAACCCACAGGACTGTATATCATGTCTGATATCAGGACTGCAACTTCTCCGTTGCTAACGTCCAAGTCCTCAACGATAGATTGAATCATTGTAGGCACCTTAGTGGAACCAGTAGACACAAAAGCACCAGTGTTCATCCTTGCTTGGAATTGTTGTAGAGGAATCACTTGGCCAACACGTCCATCATTGGTTAAAGTAGTGACACTTGCTGCTAAAGGAGAATAGTAACTTACAATCTGCCAAACATCTGTTTTAAAGTCTGTAGGTTTGTTTGCTCGGAAAAATCCGTTCATGCTTCCAGAAACCTCAATGTAAAATTTAATTCTTTTTGGTACAGTTATTTTAAAGCTATCAATGTTGGTGGAATCTACAACTAGTGCTCCATCGCAATTAAAGTGAGGATCCTTTACGGAATTATAACACTTGTCGCAACTTATAGCTATGAGAATGAGAAACAAGATCACTAAGGCAATAAAGACAATTGCCCAAATTGGTTTCCTTTGTTTTTTATATCCGTTTGGCATAGTACACCTAACAATTATACTCTTGGCTACTCCCCAAACCAGATTGTTTAATATACCACCAATAGACCATATAAAAAAGCGCGGGAGTCAGAACAGTTGCTTATCCCGCACCTTAGGCTCTCGCATTGCCTTTCAACCGAAGATAAGCAATGCCGAAGCCCACGCTGTATGTATATTAAAAATGAAATACACATACCCATGAACATTGACCATTGCTTTATCGTGCGGTTGAATATGAATTTGCGAGATTCAAGGTGCCGCAGATAAAACGTGTTCAACGTTTTTTCTATATGTCTGCAAACCCGCCCTCTCACAACATTCCCAACAGCGTGGGTTCGCGCTGCAAAAATAGTTTTTTTTCATACACAAATCTCTCGAGCCCACTTATTTTTTACACTTCAACCCAACATCAACGTAAACCCTTCCCTCCCCTACCGGAAACAACTCGCATTTCCGATACCCACCGCACTAACGTTAAAGCGAAGCCTTGTCCGGCCAAACGGAAACTCGGAGTCGCAAGTGCAGGAAACATTTTAAGATTTTTTGGCTGAAAGAAATTAAAATTTTCTGTAGCTTTGCAGCGACAAATGTCCGCAAAGCAAGGGGGAATCCACAAACAGCCCTCCGGGTTCGGAAGGTTTTGGATTTCAGGTGTTTGCAATACGCCATCCCCTATTCGCCACCATGTTCAAAACGTGGAGGAATAGTTGGTTTTATCCCTGAAGACATCGAAACAGCTTACGCGAGAATGATAATAGACACACGGACGGAACGGTCTTATATGAGAAGAAGCTGGGCAGTGAGGTAGTTTGAGGTGTCTATAGTCGATGGTGGCAAAAGCGTATAAGGCATCGGAAGAGGATAAGGTGATGAATGTGACGCAGAAAAGAAAGAGGGCTTATAGGGAGTTGGGACTTTTGTGAGTGGGTGTTTGTGTCGCGGTGGGGGAGAAAGACTTGTTTAATAATTGTTTTTGACTTCAATTTAATGGATAGGAAACAGATTCTACATCAATTGGCAACAAGGTTTAACAAGGTTGTAATCAATCCTGTAAACACAGTATGCATAGATAATCCTGATACACTCCTTGTGTGTGATCACGGACTAGTTGGTGTTTTTATCCCTACGATTGAGGAATATAAAAATTCTGATCACCTTCTACGTAGATTGTGGCTTTCTAGGATGATTTACACTGAACAAATGATGCCACTTTTAGTATTGGATACTGAAAGGTCAAATAATTTAAATCTACAAGTTTTAGGTTCTTCTTTTGGAAACATTATACCTTTTCAGAACATCAATGATACAGTAAAATTCATTAATGGGAAAGTTGATAATGTCAAAGGTCTGTCACAAAAGGTAAGACAAGAAGCATTTTTGCGTTATTACTATATCCTTGATTATTTTAGGAACAAAGAGCAAAAAGTTATATCACCATTGAGTGATGTAAGAATATATGGTGAGTCTATTCCTGTAAGAAGTTGGAGCAGAAAGCTACCAACCTTTATAAGGAATACTTTTGTTGATGAAAACTACAATCAAATAGTTGTCCGAAAGAAAAGTAATCAGTCTTTTCGAAATGCCATGAACAGCATGCTAACTTATTCTATGCTAATAAGATATGATTATTATAAACATTCACTTTATTTGAATAATTGGGAGGACGATCAATTCTTGTCTGTAAATACAGATTACGAATTATGGACAGACAATCAACCCTATTCTGGCATATATTTGAGAACATTAGCATTTCATGGTATCTTACCTATGAATGTTAAACATGATGACGAATACACGGTTGAGCGCAGTAGTTTCATAAATTATCTTCACTCTAAGAAACAGAGGAATGGGTAAAAAGATAACAGAAACTTTGGCTATTCAGTTAGCGGCTTTTTGTGGAGGTGATGTGGCCCTAGAAACCATGTCAAATGATGTGATAGCAGAATTTGAAAGGATTGAGAATACAGAACGCTTAATCAAAGACCCTAATTCCCAGAGGCTATATAAAGTACTTCATGCAACAAGAGGGCTTGATACTGGACTTGAATTGTTCTTGAGAAAGAAGGGAGATTTGCCCTTAGAAATGAAGAATCATCATTTAAGAGCATATATCTCAAGATTGTCAAATCCAAGATCAGGTACATACTCAAAACTGAATCCTCACCTGGCTAAAGCTGCTAATGAGAATATCGTGCTTCATAGGAATCGGTATGTACATAAAGCAGGTAAATATCCAGACAATATACTTATAAAACAACTAATCCCAGATATTTTTTCTTTTTACCAGATTGTTTTAGGACTATGAAAACAATCATATGACACAGTGTGAGAGATGGGAAATAGATATGATGAGTTGGCGAAGTTTATTAATGCTAACCACTGCAACCCTTCACGCCACCGCATTGAAAAACACGATATGCTCACTTGGGCTAAGACTAATAGAAATCTAATAATCTTAGGAACGTTATAGGAGGAGAGATTTGCTAGATTTTAAGAGCTATTTGCATTGTTTGGTCAGAATAAACGGAAAAAACAGTACGAATAAATCATTGCTGTCATCAATTTTTTACGTTAATTTTTTTGGTTACTTTTTGCAACCGTTGAGTTTCCCATTTGACAAAGATAAACGAGAACATTAATCAATATGCATTTAGACCACATATATATTAAAGGCTTCCGTAACTTCAAAGAAGCCACGGTAAATTTCAATAAGCACAGTCTAATTATTGGCGCTAATGATGTGGGTAAGACGAATCTTATCTACGCTATGCGCATTTTACTAGACAGAGGATTGTCGGATTATGACTATGAACTTAATGATTCAGATTTCTATGCATACGAGGAAACAAATGAAGTGATCATCCGAATCTATTTCACTGATGTCATTGATGATTGTGTCGTGGCCAGAATGCCTGGAAAAATAAGTGATGACGGCAAGTTAGTGCTTCAATTTAAAGCCATAAGGGACAACAAGACTGTAGATTACCATTTCTATTGTGGCAAAAGCGACAGTGAAGAGGATTTGGGTGAAATAGACAGTCCTTTTTACAGAAAATACCTGAATCTAAAATATATTAGTAGCAAAAGAGATTTCTGGGGTTTTATAAACAAATCAAAGAATCTTTTACTGAATCAAGCCAAGGACAATAGGGAACCTGAAATCATTGAAGCAGATAACGCCTTGTATGATGAGATTTCAGAAAAGCTGGAATATGTAGATGCCAAGATTCCTGAGCTATCGTATGTGAAGAATGCAACAGAGCAATTGAATAAGGAACTTGATAAGTTGTCAATCCATCACAAGGAACAGACCATTGTGTTTGACACCTCCACAACTGAGATTGACAGGGTGATTTCTAGTGTCTCTTTGGCATCCAAACATGAGGGAAAGAATATGATTATTGGAGGTGAAGGGCGTATCAATCAGATTTACCTTTCTTTGTGGGCTACTCAAAATGAAGTAACAGAATTTTCAAACGAAGTGTCAATCATTTGTGTTGAGGAACCAGAAGCATACCTTCATCCTCATCAGCAAAGAGAATTGGCTTCCTATTTAGGGAAAAACCTCAAAGGAGAAGTTGTTTTGACAAGTCATTCTCCGTATATTGTAAGTGAGTTCAGTCCGAATTCTATAATTAGACTGTACAAGGAGAAGAATGAGTCACTGGCAGCTTCCGATGGTTGTTCCAATGTGATTGAAGAGGGTGTTGACGGTTTGGGCTACCGAATGAGTGTTATTCCAGCAGAAGCTTTCTTTTCCGACTATGTTATTTTAGTAGAAGGCCCATCTGAGTTGCTACTTTTCAAAACTCTTGCGAAACAACTTGGAATTGAACTTGATAGATTGAATATTTCTATTCTATGTGTTGAAGGGGTGGACTTTGTTACTTTTATTAAGATTTTGAATGCTATGTGCATTGTATGGTCAATGCGAACCGACAATGACGTTTTAAAGATTCCCAAGAGACCAGAGTTTCGCTTAGCAGGGATAGAAAGAGCATTGAAATGCTTGATTAAAGGATGTGAACTTAATAGCGAAGAAAAGAAAGTCGTAGAGGAAAATGTGACTCTGTTACGGGGATTTAATGATCCAAATAATATACCTGAAGAAAACAAAAACGCGGCAGCAACAATAAGGGAATTATTGGATGGCTATAATCTACAAACTGCAAATGTTGATTTGGAAACAGATTTGCTGAATAGTCCTTTGCGCAAGACATTGATAGATTATTATGATTCAGATGGTGTCTTGAGCGATGAAGAAATAGTAGCAGAAATGAAGAAGCATAAGGGCCTGAACATGTATCATTTTCTTAAAAAGAAAAAGGATCAGCTTGTTTCACTCAAAGATGACAGAATAGCAGCCCTTCTTTACAACGCTAAAAAGTATATAGAGAAGAATTATGGAGCTGACGCAAATCCAGCGTGACATCATCAACGAAGAGGGAAACACCGTAGTATTGGCATCTCCAGGTAGCGGTAAGACCTTCGTTATGTCCGAGAAGATCAAACGTCTGCTTAGGAGTGATGACATGCTTGAATATCAGGGCGTGATCGCTATTTCATATACAAGAAAGGCTTCTGCACATCTGAAACGGAAGTCCCTGACTGATGGAGTATGGGAGAAAAATTCTTTCTTTGGAACTATTGACAGTTTCTGCCTAACGCAGATTGTTCTTCCTTTTGGAACCTATGTAATGGGGTATCCCCAAAAAGATGTGATTCCAATTGCAGAAAAGGATCTTGATAATGATAGAAAAGCGGATTATGAGTGGATTGGAAGAATTCATCCTGACTATGATGACATAAAAGAATCAACATGGCAACTTCTGTATGCCTTATATCATGAAGGGTATGTGCTCATAAATTCATTGGAGTTGATGGCTTTGCATGTCATCAAGAATTGCCCTGCGTGTAAGGCGCATTTGAAAGCGAGATTCAAATATGTGTTCTTTGATGAATTTCAGGATGCTGATACCTACACGAACGGAATTTTCCATGAGTTAGTTGCTCTGGGGCTTATAGCGAATGCAGTTGGTGACCCCAACCAATCAATATTTGGTTTTGCACACAAAGTAAGTGAATACTTGGAGGGGCTTGAAACGGAACCAGGTTTCAAGGCTTTCAGACTGGCTGACAATTTCAGGTGTTCCGCACCGATAGTGAATTATTCGAACCGGCTATTAGATGCAAATTGTGCGATTATTGAAACAGATGATGAAGGCGTAGAATTGATATCAGTGTCTGGCGACGAAAGTAGTGTGGCGGAATATCTTACAAATATCATAAGTGATGATTGTGAGGCTTGGAGTGTTACAGATTTAAGCCAAGTGGCCATCCTTGTGAAAAACAAAACGACACAGACATACATCGACAATAATTTGGAATTACCTCATAGAGTTGTTGCGTCAACACTTCTCGATGATGACGTGAACCCTAGGTCACGGCTGTTTGTGATGTTGTTACAGTTCTACTTCGACAAGAAAATGCCGTTTATGGCTGTGTTGGATGAATATGCGGATTATGACTTGTTCACTAAGAATGTCAAGCAGAAACTGTTGGATCTTCGTGATAAGATAAAGGCGGTTGAGGAAGCTGATATTGTAGATGTATTTCCTTCTTTGTTCAAGAAAGTTGCTGAGATAGTTTTGCCAAGGTATCAAGAGGGATGTTCTTTGAACCATTTGCAAACTGTATTAGGGGATAAAAAGCAGATAGACACCTACAGACCACTCAGGGAGAATGAGGTTGTCATAATGACGTTGCACAAGGCAAAAGGACTTGAATTCGATATTGTATATCATCTGAACATGAATGAGTGGGAGCTACCAACCAAACTACCTAAGGATGGTGATTTTAATAATTTGTATTACCCACAATATCAACAAGATTTGAATCTGCATTTTGTTGGAGTTACCAGGGCAAGGAAGTTGTGTGCCCTTATTACGAGTACTTCCAGACATACTAGTAACGATGAGGCAAAACAATCATCACCATCTGAATTTCTGTATTTGAATGGTGTTGATAAAATGAGAAAGGACTATTCATACTGAATGCAATGTCTGTATGTAGCGATAAATTAAGACTAAAAAGAGAGATCAGTCACCGTATTTGAAGAAGTCCCTGAACAAATGAACAGAAGGACAAAAATATTAAACGAGACGATTATGAAGAGTTGGGAAGAAACATTTGGCAGTTTAAAATAATGTTACGGGCGGCTTCGGCAGGCGGAAATCCCTATGGAAGCCAGCCTACATGGGGAGCGGAAGGCACTTTGGGGCAACAGCCAAAGGTGCCGGAAGCAGTGAATGTTGGTTTCAGATCTCAATAGGCATAATGTTAAAAAGATATTAAATTTGCAAATGATACGATTGAAGTGTTTTTTAGTCGGAAAAATTTGCAATGTTTCCGACTAAAAATAGGTAAAATATTGAATGGAAGATGCTGTAATACACAAGATTAAAATAGAATAACTCGCGCAAAATTTGGCGAGGTGTTCTTCGTGTCTTCGTTCCCCAAATACGAATGGAGTATGTGACAAAACTGCTGGCGCAGTATGAAAGGAGGGATTGATTTCGCACATTGCCAAAGGGGTATATGCGAATGCAAAGAAGATGCGTTTCGGCTTGGTGTATCCTATAGCACACGACCTGCTGCTGGCTCCTGTATGGATGCGGGAACTGATTGATCGAAACAGAAAGAAACAGGCATAAACAGACTGATCCAAATCTTATCTAGAGGTGATCCAGAGGTGGTGGAAGCCGTCTATAACGATAACTGTTACATAGAGGAGGCCTTAACCGAAATCCGCAAAAAGGACAGATCTTTACAATTAACAATAAAACATAAAGAAGACTTTTGTCACACAAGCCCGTTAGCGTATGCTGGCGGGCTTTTTTTGTTTGGCTGTTGGCTTTTTTGAAATGCACTATTGCCCAAAAGCCAACGGAATGGTGCATGGGTTGCCCGCCAGAGCAGTGAGCATCGCAACCCGCACGACCCGCAAGGGCAATGGCAACCGATTAACCATGCAACCCGCAAGTGCCGTCACAACCGAACAACTACGCACCCGCAAGTGCAAGCGGAAACGAACAGCAAATGCACCATTCCGTTTGGCCACCCTCCCTACCGGAAACTGATCAATGTACAATGAACAATGTACAATGTACAACAGGGAACCGGACTTTATCAAGTCAACCGACACCAATCCCGTTTTCCCCAGCATTCGTAATTGAAAAAAATTACTTGTTTTTAACGGAAGATGGCTTCGGAGCTTCAACATGTGGAATCATGCCTCGGCCAAACGGAACCTCCGTCTCGCAAGAGCCAAAAATCAGCGAAATTTCGGCCTTTAATCTTAACAATCAACAAAATAAATTGTAAATAAAAATTACAACTCTTTGGCTTTCAGCTGCAACAAAAATCACGCAAAACCATTGACAAACAACGGTTTTTGTTGTATCTTTGCACCATCATTCTTGAAGACAAGACAAGAGAAAACTCAACCTATTTGTATAAACGAAAACAATGTAAAAAAATGAAAAAACAAGAAAACAAACAACCCGAAAGCAAAGCCCCTGTCTACATCAACCCAAAAACCGACTTCGGGTTCAAGCGGCTCTTCATGGAAGGGTTGAGATCGCAAGTACGGCTGCTTGACCTCCTTAAGACATTCTTCCCCGAACCGTTAAAGGGGGCCTCCCGCGTGGTGCTCGACCCTACCGAGCTGCTCGGCGACATCGAGCGCGAAAAGAGGGTCGTCCTTGACATCCTCGCCACCATTGACAACGACACCAGAGCCCTCATCGAGATGCAACGCGCCCAAACGCTCATGTTCGCCGCAAGAAGCATCTTCTACACTTGCCGACTCGTCAGCAAGGGGCTGAATCGCGGTGACGAATACGACATCCCCACCATCATCGCACTCTGCATCACAGAAAAGACCCTGCCCGAATTCGCTGACCTTGAGGGCTTTTTCCACACCGTGCAGCTGAGAAGAGTGGATGGGAAAATTTTTTCTGAAAAAATAATATTGGGATATTTAGATTTAAGTAAA
>OMYM01000475.1 GCA_900315225.1 uncultured Erysipelotrichaceae bacterium
TACGCCTCTTCTGATCAATTCGGTTACCGCAAAGATTGTATCGTATTCGAATTCTTTGACATAATCGATCAGTTGATCAGTGCTATAAGCATCAAACTTTTCCAGATACAGGTGCTTTACACCTGTTTCCAGTGATCTTACCGACTTCAGGATGCATTCCTCTAGGTTAGCACCAATGCCCATGACTTCACCAGTCGCTTTCATCTGGGTACCTAGCTTGGAAGGAGTGTTGGGGAATTTGTCAAACGGGAAACGAGGGAACTTTGCGACAAGGTAGTCAAGGCTTGGCTCTTTGTCGGCGGTTGTTCCAGCGACTTCAATCTCATCCAGACTCATGCCCATCGCGATCTTCGCGGTGACACGGGCAATGGGGTAGCCACTTGCCTTTGAGGCAAGCGCAGAGCTTCTCGAGACACGGGGATTGACTTCGATCAAGTAGTATTCACTTGTCTCTGGATGCAGGGCAAACTGCACGTTGCAGCCACCGGCGATCTTCAGTTCACGGATGATCTTGATGGCGCTGTCATTCAACATCTTCAAGTCATGGTCGTTGAGGGAAAGAATCGGCGCTACGACAATCGAGTCACCTGTATGCACGCCAACCGGATCGACATTCTCCATGCCGCAAATCGTAATCGTGTTATCGTTGCTGTCGCGCATGACTTCAAACTCAATCTCTTTGTATCCCTTGACGCTCTTCTCAATCAACACTTGATGCACTGGGGAGAGCTTGAAGGCATTGACGCCAATGTCAACGAGTTCTTCTTCATTGTTCGCAAAGCCTCCGCCAGTGCCACCCAGCGTAAAGGCAGGGCGAAGCACTACTGGATAACCAATGTCCTTGGCTGCCTGGATCGCTTCCTCAAGACTATAGGTAATTTCAGAAGGAATGACAGGCTCACCAATCTTTTGGCACATCTCCTTAAACATTTGGCGGTCTTCTGCGCGCTCAATGCTTTCCCTTGGGGTGCCAACCAACTGAACGCCACATTCCTTCAGGATGCCCTTCTTATCCAGCTGTACGGCAAGATTAAGCCCAATCTGTCCGCCAATGCCTGGGACAATTGCGTCTGGTCTTTCGTAGCGGAGAATTTTCGCGATATACTCTAGTGTCAATGGCTCCATGTATACCTTATCCGCCATCTGCGTATCGGTCATGATGGTAGCAGGGTTGGAATTACACAGGATAACTTCATATCCTTCTTCCTTTAATGCCAGGCATGCCTGTGTCCCTGCATAGTCGAATTCTGCGGCCTGTCCGATGACAATCGGACCTGAGCCAATGATCAATACTTTTTTAATGTCTGTTCTTTTTGCCATAAGATACTCCTTTGTGGTCAACAGCCTATATGTGTGAAATGCGAAAGAAAACCCGGCCTCATAATGCGAAAATACATTATGCAACCGGGAAAAGAAGCTACGAAATGAGACATGAACTTGCTTTTAAGTGCCTTATATGCCAACATACGCATGCTCCTTTCATGCGGCAGGACCAACCAAGCGCCATGGACAAGCCCTACCGATGAAATAGGCTACCATTTTCAGAAAGAAAAGTCAATCGTTTTTCATGATTTTCTCATTCTTTCATTCGTATAAACGATAATAATCGAAGAAAAAGTGTTCATACGAACACTTTTATGCGCTTGTGCCGCGCTAATACTCGCGTGGTTATGGCTATCCCCAAAGCCACTTACAACACGATGTTCATCGACTCGGCGAGATTCCTGACAGCATCTTCGGAAAGCTTGCTGATGTCGGAAATGAAAGGAGCAGAAACAATGCCTTTTTTCAAGAGATCTGTCGCAACCTCATTGTTTCTTCTGTTGTATTCTTCCTCTATTCCTTCCGCACGTTCCTTTTCCAGGATCCTCTGTTCGTTGTAGTCTGATAGAAACATATTCTTTGCCTCCGCTTGATTTGCCACTAAAAACTCTTTAATCACGTAGTCGTCTGGCATTTCCTTGAGCGTGGCATCCACCGCAGGGTTCAATTCCATATTCTCGGCTTGATGCTTTCTCACAGAATCAACCAGCCATGCGTACTCTTTTAACGGCTTGCATGCGTCCATCAGCTCTTGGTTCTTGCCGTAGTTGATGTTCAACATGGTTACCTCTGTTTCAAAGCTGCCCTTTCCTTCGTATGCATCACTTAACTTGAGCACTTGTTGCTCAGGCTGTTCTTTCGTGCCGTTGTAGAAACAGATACATACTGGACGGGGGATTTTCTGTAACTTGCTACTGTACTCATAGTAGTCGCTTGTCAAGATATACTTTCATAAAGACGTCCGCCATAGACGAAGAACCTCATTGGCATATTGGGATTGAACGTACTTTGGTGTTCCCATAGGTTCATCTCAGATGAAATAATGAATGAGATGTCATTCTTCATCCGCATGTACATCGCATCTCTGATCGTATTGAAGCTTAGGTCATCTATGTTTGTGTAGTTCGTTTTGTTGATTGCATTGTAGAGAGACAAGGTCCACCGCTTGTTTTCATGACTGCCGAAGATAAATCGGAACAGTTTACCTTTGTGCTTGTCGCTCACATCGTCAAGACCATGTATCTTCAATAAGATTTTGTATTCTTCTATTTGCTTGTCCTTGGCGGATATGCTTTTCTCTAGTTCAGCGGCTATTTTAGCTAACACATCGAGAGCTGTTTGGGCTGGTTGCGCATCGTTTCTTTGTTCTGCCACTTGATTGTCCCTCCTTCTTTATACTCATCTTTCTTGAACTGTATTCGGTAGCAGAATTGCGTGGAATCTTCCAGCGCGTGCCTGTAGCTATATGCGGAACGATTGTGATTATTCATTCTGAATATTTGATCGCTCTGATACAATTATAATCTATTTTTTCACAATGTCAATAACGATGCTTCATCGACTGAATAACGTGAATGATTAACTACATATCATTGTTCGAAGAGGGTGAAGTCGAACTGTGTTCTGCTCTGAAGATCAGCGCGCGTGCTTTATGGATGAAATGTCGCATGAAGTTGGTGCGTATAAAAATAGTCGCTATAACAAATTGCGCGCGCGAAGATAGCGAGAGAAGGTGAATATTTTCGAATTTGACATAATTTACGCGAAAAAACGTTACATCATGCCAAAAAGATATTATCGGATTTACGACAGACAAAATTATTTGTTGCATTTTCAACTTTGTGTTTGACAAAGCTTTATGTAAGCGCTTTACCGATGATATAATGTGTTCGCAAATGCACAATAGTGCCGATACAATAGAGCATATGCACAATTTATAAAAGTTGTGCATATGCAAACGCTATATGTGCAGATGCAGAACCGATAAGAAACTTGATTGTGCATACGCACTTTCAAGCATGTGTGACTGAGAACGAAAAGGAGTGGTTATGAAAAAACTCAGATTGTTCACGATTGCATTGTTGGTTTTTCTGGGAGCTTGCGCTGACAAGCCTTCTTCTGAACCATCAGTGGATGACACGGATGATGCGGAAGAAAGGGAGGCGACTATGATTTTCCCAAAGACTGACGAAGCCTTGGTGGGCGACACAATGCCGTTCTATGACAACGGCAAGATGAACATCTTCTATCTCGCGGATTTGCGTGATGGAAAGACGGGGTATCATCCGTGGGCATTGTTTGAAACGGATGATTTCTGCACATACGAGGACAAGGGAATTGTCATTCCGTATGCTGATAGCGCGATGGAGCAGGATATTGCGCTTGGCACTGGCTGTGTCATCAAAGACAAGGAAGGTGGCTATCATGCGTTTTATACCGGGCATAATGACTATTATGAACCAACGGAAGCGATCATGCATGCGACTAGCAGCGATATGCTGAACTGGAAGAAAATACCCGAAGATACATTCTTCGCTAGTGAACAGTATTCCAGCAACGATTTCCGTGACCCATATGTATTCTATGTCGAAGAAGAACAGAAGTACTGGATGCTTGTCGTTACAAGAAGTGAAGGCAGTGGTGTGATTGCCCGTTATTCTTCAACCGACTTAAGCAAGTGGAACGATGAAGGAATCTTCTTTGAAGATGACATGGGGTATGGCACAAACATGGAATGCCCAACGTTATTGCAATATAAGGGAAAATGGTATCTCACGTTTTCAGACCAATGGCCAGACAGAGTCGTTCATTACAGGGTATCTGATTCGATCAGGGGACCATTCAAGAGACTTGATACAGATACAGTGGATTCCAATGGTTTCTATGCTGGAAGGCTAGAGACGGATGGAGACAAGCTCTATGTTGTTGGTTGGAATGGAACAAAGTTCGACCATGACGATGCGAATGACTACGACTGGGCAGGCAATGCGGTGATCCACCAGCTTGAACAACAAGCGGATGGTTCTTTGCGACCTGTGCCGATTGAATCGGTTGTATCAAAGATGTCGCACAAGCTTCCATTGACCCCTGTGAAGATGACAGATACAGTCAAGATGGAAGATGATAGCTATGAGTTTAATGGAAAACTGTACGAGCTGGTTCGTTTTGAGGCAGCGGAAGACAGTGAAAGAATCGAAGCAGATATCACAGGATATGGATCAGAGGATGTGTTTGGCATTTCTTTTGCTCCGGGACTGGAAAATGTTGGCGCATTGAACTACGTCTTTAACATCAAGGAAGGCAAGGTAGAATTCTATAATACAGAAAATATCATAGAAGAAGACCCCCAGTCATCCATGGACTTCGATTTCCTTAACAATGCCATGTTCCATGTCACAATCCTGGTGGATGATGGCGTTGTCTGCCTGTATCTGAATGATGAAGTCGCTTTGACGGCTAGAATGTATCGGTCGCAAGGAACGGATTGGCAGATCTTCAGTGTGAACTCTAGCGAAAAGTGGGAAAATGTCTCGCTTTACGAATAAGGGGAGGTAAATGCAGAGATGAGTAAGAAGAAAGGCGCAGGCATATTAGGTGCGATTGGAGCCATGAACACCAAAACCAAGGCTGCCATGGCAGGCATTGGTGTTCTGGCCGTCCTAGGCGTAACAGGCACTGCTATCGCCTTGAATGGTGGAAACAATAATGGATCAGGGACTAACACTGGTGAAATCGAAAAGATAGCTGCCTTTTGGCCAGATGCATTCGAAGCCGAACAGTACGAAGAACCACCGTTTGAAGATGATGAAAACCGCACAAACAATGCCTTTAATGTCATGGACTTTGGTGAACAGGGAACCAATGGATGGTTCTATCGCTATGGCGATTCCAAACGTCCCCATCGTTCCAGACAGATCACTTCGTTTAACGGAGAACAATATTTCCAGCCAGGCGCAAATGGCTTGGAAATCAAGAAAAACTTCCTGCACACTTCCGAAAGTGCTTCCCCGATCCTAGAGTGGAGAGTTGCCCAGGATGGTGCTGTGAATGTTGCTGTGACATATCTGAAGAATGTCAATGGCGATGCCAATCCAGGATACCCGGATGGCGTTCAGCTCATGGTGTACAAGAACGATGAACTGTTGAAGTTTGAGATTGTTGAAATCAGCACAGAGAAGGAAAACCTTGCCCAGATCATGATTGATCGTCTGTCGGTCAAGGAAGATGAAAGCCTCTACTTTGTCGTTGATCCTCGCGCCAATAATGCGTTTGATGGAGGAAGTCTGTATATTGGCATCAGTGATGTCAATGCGTCTAATTCCATGGCCATCAGTGAAGGCGCAAGGAAGGACAACAATGCGAACAACCAATCCGACTTTGGCAAGCAAGGCTCTAATGGCTGGACATACATGTATGGCAATAGCCCAGATGATGCCAAGCTTGTTTCCCATGAGACGGAAGGTGAATACATTAACTGCACATCCCCGAGTCTTTCGATCAGCCAAGGGTTTATTCACCCTGCGATCAATGACAATGCGATTCTTTGTTGGCAACCGGCAGTCAGTGGAAATGTCGACCTACGTGTAAAATACACCAAGTTTGAACAACACGATGGCAACCCAAGCTTCCCAGATGGCACAAAGATCAAGGTGTTCAAGAACAGCGACCTTCTTTACGAGAAACATGTGGATGTCTTGTCATCGGGTGAAATCAAGACATCATGGCGTTCACCAAAGGTATCTGTCTCGCCAAGTGATCGTTTGTACTTCATGGTGGATGCGGAAGGAAATGCTTCGTATGATGGTGGTGCCTTTGACATTACAGTCATTGATGTTAATGGGGCAGGCGATGAAAGCAGCATTATCGTGACAAGCGAAGATGTCAGACAGAATATTGCGGATGTCAAGGATGACTTTGGCGAACAAGGAGCCAATGGCTGGATCTTCCAGAGTGGCTATGAAGACGAACCCTTCAATGCCTACAACATGACAGCATTCGACAAAAAGGAAGACCGCTACTTTGAAACAAGCTATCTAGAAATTAAGAGAGACTATGTTAACCCAGGAGAACATGGACGCTCGGCAGTCATTAAGTGGCGTGTCGCCCAGAATGGCGAAGTCAAGATCAACGCTTCATATACGAAGCTGAAGAACGAAGACAAGAACCCAGCTTGGCCTGATGGAACAAGAGTATCCTTATATTATAATAATACCCTGTTGCGCCAAGAGACATTTGCGCCAGAAGTAGGAAGAGAAGTCACCAAACGTCTGGATGTTCCATACCTTCGGGTAGAGAAAGACAACTATATCACAATGGTTGTTAATGGATTGGACAATATCGCCTATGATGGAGGTAAATACGAATTCGCTATTTCCAGCTTGAGTGGACTGATCGGAACAAATGAAAACAGCATACCTGCCACATTCAATGGAACAAGATCGAATTTCGCCTCTACCATGGATGACTTTGGAACACAAGGATATAATGGCTGGTACTACCAGTTTGGCTATAATCTAGATCCATTCTTCGCCGTGAACGTTGAAAGAAATGAAAACGGTGAAAAGTATTACACAGACGATGGCGTAGAAATCAAGAAAGACTATATCGTCCCTGGAAACAAGGGCAAGTCTGCCAATGTCAAGTGGGTTGCAGCACAGGATGGACGTGTGAATATTGATCTAGAGTACACAAAGCTACTCAATGAAGATGCTAACCCAAGCTGGCCAGATGGCGTTACCGTCTACCTAATGAAGAACAGGATGATCCTGAACCAAGTATATTTCGAACCATTAACAAACCGTGAAGTCACCAAGAATCTTGGGGTAAATAACGTTGATGTCGCAAGAGGCGATTGTATCACAATGATCGTTGACCCGGGCAAGAACAGTGCCTACGATGGTGGCAAGTATATGTTTGTCATTGAAGATGCTTACCAGACGCCAATGGTCTCCCTAGGCGACCACGA
>OMYM01000474.1 GCA_900315225.1 uncultured Erysipelotrichaceae bacterium
CGAACAACAATATGCGTCAAAGTCAAGAATGCGCTGGACTTGAGCTTCTTGATCCCTTCCAAATGCTTCAGTATAATACAATCCATGGTAAAAACTGAGTTTTCTTCTACGGTTGGGAAATTAGTGTGAAAATAGTTGTTTGGTCTTGGTTTTTGTGGTATTATGCTACCGATAATAAGGGAGATGGGTATGACGATATTTAACAAGAAAGCTGCAGATCGTCTTAGAACGCCGGATGATCTGGAAAAATACCTGAAAGTAACAAGTCCTAGCGTATGGATGGTAGTTGTTGCTGGGTTGTCTTTGTTACTTGGGTTGTTTGCATGGAGTGTTTTTGGCACGGTGTCTAGTGGTGTTTCATCTGTTGCAACGTTGGTTGATGGACAGGTGGTGTGTTTGTTGTCGGGAAAAGACAGTGCTTCTGTGCATGTGGGGAATGATGCTACAGTGGCTGGTGAGCGAATGCGTGTCAAGGATGTTGCGGTTGTTCCGTATTCGCGTGAGGAAGCCAGGGATCTTCTTGGCAGCGATTATCTTGTCAGTGCCTTGATGGATGGAGATTGGGGATATCTGGTTGTGTTTGAAACACAGGGTCAGGTGTCTTTGGCTTCTGGAGTTCCTCTGGCGACACAGATTACAACAGAGAGAGTTTCTCCCTTCTCATTGGTGTTTGGACGTGGATTGGATGAACAGTGAATATGAAGAACAAAGTTGTAAAGGTTCCTGTGGTCATGCAGATGGAGGCGATGGAGTGTGGTGCAGCAAGCTTGACCATGATCCTGGCTTACCATGGAAAATGGATTCCCTTGGAACAGGCACGGGCGGATTGCGGTGTTGGGCGTGATGGAGCAAAGGCAACCAACATCCTTAAGGCAGCCCGCAGATATGGATTGAGTGCCAAGGGAAAGAGTATCACGGTCAAAGGTCTACAAGAGAATGGAACCTTTCCATGTATTGCGTATTGGGAGTTTAGACATTTTGTTGTATTGAATGGTTTCAAGGGAAACAAGGTATACCTGAATGATCCGGCAAAGGGAGCGATCTCAATGAGCATCGACAAGTTCTCTGAGAGCTATACGGGAATTGCGTTGTTTTTTGAGAAGACGGAAGCGTTTGAAGAGGGTGGTGAAGCACCGAATGTATTTAAAAACGTAAGGGAACGTCTTTCAGGGATGTCTAGTACAGTGCTTTTTGTCATGCTGGCGGGGGCTGTATTGTCCATGGCGGGCATCTTTCGCACATCCATGGGGAGAGTATTGCTGGATCATATTCTTTCGGGAGAACATCCAGAATGGCTTGTTCCTGCGGTTGTGTTGTTATTGGTCCTTTCCCTGATTTCAGGTATTGTATCGGTTGTCAATGCCGTGACTCTGAAGCGTATCGAGGGGAAGACGGCTGTTGTGGCATCTTCTAGGTTCATGTGGCACTTGTTGCATTTGCCAGTGGAGTTCTTTTCCCAAAGATCAGTGGCTGACCTGCAGGCAAGGCAATCGGACAATGAGACCATTGTCTTTACATTGGTGGGAAAATTGTCCACGGTATTGGTGAATTGTTCTATGTTGGTACTGTACTTGGTTGTCATGCTAAGGTATAGCGTGTTGTTAACGGTTATCGGCATTGTCACGGTCTTGTTAAACGCAATGACAGGAAGATACATTGCGAAGAAGAGACTGAATGCGGTTCGTTCCATTGCCATGGACACGGCCAAACAATATGGAGCAACAGTGGCAGGCATAGAACAAGTGGAAACATTGAAAGCATCTGGAGCAGAGAATGGTTTCTTCAGTAAGTGGGCTGGTTATCAAGCAAATGCGAACAATGCCAAGGTTGGACTTCAGTATATCCAGGAATCATTGGGAATGATTCCTGGACTGTTGGCACAATTGGCGGATATACTCGTTCTTGCGACAGGATTGTGGTTGATTGTCAAAGGGAAATTCACTCCTGGAGCCTTGTTAGCATTCACTGGTTTTCTAGGCTCATTCTTAGAACCAGTCACCCAATTGATTGGATTGGGTGAAACACTTGTGGAAATGCAAGCAAAGATAGAACGAGTGGAAGATGTCATGCATTATCCAGGCGATGTCCCTGAGACAGTGGAAATGTATGTGCCAAAGAATGATGAACCAGAGAAGCTATCTGGTGTGGTAGAACTGGAGAATGTCTCTTTTGGGTATGCCAAGCTGGAGGATCCACTCATTGATGGGTTTAGCCTGAAGATTGAACCAGGGCAATGGATTGCCCTGGTGGGAGGCAGTGGCAGCGGAAAGTCTACCGTAGCCAAGCTCATATCAGGTCTTTATCCTGTCTGGGGTGGCGAAATACGCTTTGATGGGAAACCCATCAAAGACATACCCCTGGAGGTTTTAAGAAATTCCTTGGCGGTTGTAGATCAAGACATTGTCACGTTTAACGAGACAATCAGTGAGAATGTCAAATTATGGGATGATTCAATCGAGGACTTTGAAGTTATTCTCGCATGCAGGGATGCGGAGATTCACAATGACATTATCTCCCGTGCAGGAGGTTATGAAAACGTGATCCTGCCCAATGGAAAGAATTTTTCCGGTGGACAGTTACAACGGTTGGAGATTGCCAGGGCATTGGCACAGGATCCTACGATACTGATCTTGGATGAGGCTACCAGTGCATTGGATGCCGAGACAGAGGCACAGATTATCCAACGTATCAAAGATCGAGGTATCACCTGTATACTTGTGGCGCACCGATTATCTACGATCAGGGATTGTGATAAGATTCTTGTCCTGAACAAGGGAAAGATCCAGGAAGTTGGCACACATGAAGAACTGTTGCGTATGGATGGCTTATATGCCTCCTTGGTAAGGAGTGAATGACATGGGCTTTTTTACATCACAACTAGAGACACGTTCTCGCTTGGACGATGAATTATTGGAACAAGCATATGCCAGATTGTCATCCAGCATCAGCCAAGATACAACCGATTTCTGGCAATGGGACGAAGGGGAAGACGGAGCAGTCAAGGCATGCCTGAAATACCTTGGTGTGGAAGCTGGAAAGGTTCCCGAGCGAGTGAGTGATACGGCGGAAAGATTGGCATACCTATGCCGTCCTAGTGGCACAATGTATCGTAAGATACGACTGGAGAAAGGATGGCATAAAGATTCCTTTGGTGCTATTCTGGGGAAATTAACGACAGGAGAAATGGTTGCCCTGTTGCCAGGGAACATGCATGGATATCTGTACAACGACCCTGCCACAGGCAAAAGAATCCGCGTAGACAACAAGATGGAGGAGAAGTTCTCAAGCGATGCCATACTCTTCTATCGTCCTCTTCCAACAAGACCATTGTCCACAATGGACTTGTTGGTATTCCTGTTGAAGTCATTCTCGCCAGGGGATTGGACATTGATCCTGCTCATGGCATGCATTGCGACATTGGCAGGCTTGTTGCCGGCATGGGCAAATCACTTGGCATATGCTACAGTGGTGCCATCAGGCAACCAAAGCCTAATCCTTCCCATTGCTTCATTGTTGTTGGGAGTGGCAGTGTCAAGGACGTTGATCAACGCATGCAGGGCACTTGTCAGTGATCGCATTTCCCTAAAAATGGGCGTACAATCAGAAGCGGCGATATTCGCAAGGATGTTGTCATTACCTGCAGGATTCTTCAAACAATATGATCCAGGAAACCTAGGAATGAGAGTGTCCCAGATATCTTCCATGGCACAAATGTTAACATCGTTGTTGTTAAACGCTGGATTGACTGCCATATTCTCGTTGATCTACGTCTTGCAAATAGGGGTGTTTGCGCCAGGATTAGGACTACCGGCTTTCTTGATTGTGCTTGCCCAAGCAACCATGTTGGTGCTAAGCGCAATATTGACAATGCGCTATGACCGTAAGACACTGGAAGAAAAAGCACAACTATCAGGTTCTGTCACATCATTGTTGAGAGGAAACCAGAAGATCAAGTTGGCAGGGGCAGAGAAACGAGCATTCTCAAGATGGGCGAAAGAATATTCCAGATATGCGAATCTGTCATACAGCAGACCAGTCATCGTCACCTCTCTTCCCGTTCTTGTTACCATTGTAGGAACGATTGGCGCAAGTATATTATTCTATATCGCTGGAAGAATGAAGATCGATACCGCAGGATATATGGCATTCAGTGTTGCCTATGGACAGGTATCCGCTGCCATTATGGCATTCTCATCATTGGCAGGACAAATGCTACAAATGGGGCCAATGCTAGATATGGCACGCCCAATTCTTGATGCTACTCCAGAAGCAGGAGAGTCAAAGACACTTGTCAGTCGTCTTTCCGGTGGCATTGAAGTAAACCGATTGTCATTTAGATACAGCAAGGAAACACCATATATCCTCCAGGATCTGTCATTTGCGATCAAGTCAGGGGAATATGTAGGAATCGTAGGTAAGTCAGGCAGTGGAAAATCCACTTTGTTACGACTACTGATGGGCTTTGAAACAGCTGAAACAGGTGCGATATTCTATGGCTCCTACGAAATGAACAAGATCGACAAACAATCATTGCGCAGCCACATAGGCATCGTCATGCAAAACAGTAGATTGTTAAGTGGAGACATATTCTCCAACATCACGATTGCTACAGCAAATGCGACTGAAGAAGATGCCTGGAAAGCATGTGAAATGGCAGGCATAGCAGATGACATCCGAAGCATGCCAATGGGAATGAGGACAATGATATCCGAAGGAAACGGAGGCATCTCTGGTGGACAAAGACAACGCCTCCTTATAGCAAGGGCTATCTGTGGCAAGAAGAAAATATTGATGTTTGATGAAGCAACAAGCGCCTTGGACAACATTGCCCAAAAACATGTTTCAGATGCATTGGATACCCTTAAATGCACCCGAATCGTTGTCGCCCATAGACTCTCCACGGTCAAACACTGTGATAGAATCCTTGTGGTTGACGGAGGGAAAATAGCGGAAGAAGGAACATACGAGCAACTCATTGAAAAGAACGGAATCTTTGCTAAAATGGTAGAAAGACAAAGACTAGATAAGTAGGAAAGAGCGTGCAATGCACGCTCTTTCTTTATGATGCGTAATGAATAATCATATATGAGTGAATTTCATATGTAGAAGATATCGTAATATTTATCTTCTAGGTTTTGGATATTTGTCAAGGTGTGAAATACTCTATAAAAAGTACTTGACATTTTTTTTTGATTAGAATATTTACAGATGTATCAAGGAAAAAAAGACACTATTACAGGCTTTTAGTTGATGCATCGCATAAGGAGATATTCGATGGGAATGATTGAACTGAACTGTTCGTGTATTCTAGGAATGC
>OMYM01000526.1 GCA_900315225.1 uncultured Erysipelotrichaceae bacterium
ACAATCCCAAACAAAGAGGTCAGGATGGCCTACGAGGACAGCATCATCAGATGGATGGTGGAACGTTCCGACACCTCGCAAGCCGCCAATGTCATCGATTCCCTGCTTTCCCACAACGCCGACGAGGCCGCAAGGCTTCTCTCCAAGCACCTGCTGGAAAGCATGAGCTTCTTCGACTACAAGGAAGACTTCTACCACGGCCTGGTCGGCTCGTACTTGAAAAGAAAAGGGTACCAGCTTGAGCTAGACAAGGAGTACGGCCTTGGGCGACCGGACATTGTGCTTTACAACAGCGCGAGGACAAGGGCGATCATCATCGAGGTGAAGCATGCGAAAGATGAAAAGGACTATGCCCCCAAGCTGAAGGAGGCTGTTGGCCAATGCATCCTCGAGAAGTACATCGAAGGTGTCAAGACAAAGTTCAAGGATGTCGTGTGCTATGGTCTTGCGTGCTATCAGAAGGAATGCATGATGCAGGAAGTCACGGAAAATGATACCTTGGCAAAGCCACGGGCAAGAAAACGCCAAGTAACAAAGAAACAATAAATCATAAAAGCGGATTGCGAGAGGCAAATGCACGACAATTCGCTTTTTCCATCGGGAAAGAATTCCTGGAATGCTATAGAATTCAAGCTCTCCAAGCCCTGGAAGCATGGGGTTTCTCACAGGAAAACAGCTTGCTTTCCCTGCGTGTCTTCATGGCAACCCTGCGCAAGAAGCTAGAATCTCAACACAACAGCCCTTCCTACATCCAGACACATGTCGGGATTGGCTACATAATGATAAAGACGGACAACTGAAAAGACGCTTCCAGCGTCTTTTTTTTATCATTCGCAAAGCTTTAAAACTTAATGCGAATAATGCATTGACCTGTTGTAATATGATATTGACAAACAGAGTGCGCATAAGGATGCACGACTGTTTGCGTAAGATCAGTTTTATGAAAGGAGATCGATATGACAAATATACTAAAGGTTGGTGGATCGGAATTTAGAGTCCTTAGAGAAAGTGGCGCTTGCTACGTGGACAAGACACGACTGCTAACAGAGTTTCTCGATAACGGGGTAATGGTCACCATGATCACCCGTCCAAGACGGTTTGGCAAGAGCCTTATGCTCTCGACCATTGAGGAATTCCTGAGCATCTGCAACGACAAGGAAGAAACAAGAAGACTTTTCGATGGGCTAGAGATCATGGAACAAGAAGACCTTGTGCAAAAGTACATGGGCAAGTATCCCGTGTTGCATTTCTCCTTCGACGGCATCAAAGGAAGCACCTATGAAGAATTAATGGACAGCATCTTGGCAGCCATGCAAAACTGGTGCTCGGATCACATTGCATTGTTTGACTTCAATAAATGCCTCAAGGCAGATATTGATCGTTACAACAGACTTATGGATGGCGAGGCATGCGAAAAATACGATGATTCTGACAAAGGCAAAAGACTGAGAAAAGCGGACATGGAATCCTTTCTCACCGCAATGATCCGGATGCTTTTTGCTACGCATGGGGAGAAGGTCATTGTGCTTCTGGACGAGTACGATGTTCCCCTAGCAAAAGCTTCTGTCCTGGACGACATGGTCCAAGTAAAAAAAGACAAGTGTATCTCTGCCTACGATGCTATGATGATGTTCATGTCAAGCATGCTTGAACGGTCCCTCAAGGATAATGATATATATCTTGAGCAAGCTGTCCTTGCAGGGCGCATGTGCGTCATAAGTGGTGGACCGATCTCTGGGTTCAACAACTATTCCTGGTACGGCATCCAAAGAGCGGGATACGCCGATGCTTTTGGCTTTACGCCAGAAGAAGTGGAAAAGCTTCTCAGTGACGCAGGCATGCCGGAAAAGATGAAGGAGTTCAAGGAATGGTACGATGGATATGTGTTTTGCAAGGCGGAGATCTATTGCCCATGGGATGTGCTTAAACAGGTCGAGTATCTACAGGAAAACCCCGAGGCATCAATGGAGCCGCATTGGTTGGGGACAAGCGAAAACGAGATTCTACAGCGGGTGCTTCGCAACCCCAAGATAAACATTGAAAGGCAAGTTTCCAGTCTGCTAAAGGGGGTATCGGTGGTTGCTACGATCAACAGGAATGTCACCTATGACATCCTCGACAGCAGCAGGGAAAACCTTTGGACCATCCTGTACCAGACGGGATACCTTGCCAAGAAGAACCCCAGTGAGAACGGCGAGGACCTGGAGCTTGTGATCCCGAACAAGGAGGTTCGAAAGGTATTTGAAAGCGAGACAATCAGCTGGTTGTTGGATCGTTCTGATGCATTGCAAGCCACCAACATCATTGATTCCCTGCTTTCCCACAACGCCGATGAGGCCGCAAGGCTTCTCTCAAAGCATCTGCTGGAAAGCATGAGCTTCTTCGACTACACGGATGACATTTACCACGCTTTGATTGGCATGTACTTGAAAAGAGACGGGTACCTGCTTGAGTTCGGCGATAAACTTGATCATTCAGGCATTGTGCTTTACAACAGCGTAAGAACATGGGCGATCATCATCGAGGCGAGACATGCAAGGGAGAAAAAGGACTATCCTTCCAAGTTGAAGGAGGCGGTTGGCCAATGCATCCGCGAGAAGTACATCGAAGGCATCAAGACAAAGTTCAAGGATGTCGTGTGCTATGGCCTTGCGTGCTATCAGAAGGAATGCATGATGCAGGAAGTCACGGAGAATGATACCTTGGCAAAGCCACGGGCAAGAAAACATCAAGTAACAAAGAAACAATAAATCATAAAAGCGGATTGCGAGAGGCGAATGCCCAACAATTCGTTTTTTCCATCGAGAAAGAATTTCTGGAATGCTATAGACGTTAATTTTCCAAATAACCTAAATTTCCTTAAATGGTACACTAGTATACTTGGACGCACAAATTAGTAGAACTTTGCTTCGTGTGCCGGCTGTCATATGCGGAACGGTTATGAATATCTGTTCCAGATATTTGATCATTCCAGTATATACTGTTTTTCATGAAGCGCCCTCAGGGAAAGGGTATGCCGATTTGATGTACGTCCCGGTGGATCCAAGGAATCCAGCCATGGTCATTGAGTTAAAATGGAACAAAAAGGTCAAGACGGCGATTGATCAAATCCGGAACAAGAAGTATCCAGCAAGGCTACAGCACTATGCAGGTAACATCCTTTGCGTGGGAATCAGCTATGAGAAGACGGACTCGGATGATCCGGAATACAAAGAGCATACCTGTGTCATTGAGAAGATGTAGACCAATGCAGTGCATCGGTCTTTTTTAGAATGAATGTCTGGTTCCCAGCTGTACTTGAAACACACCGAGGTTATGCAAGTATACCGTCAAAAAGCGTTATGTGGTCATTCAGCTTGATCACCCCTTATCAGTGTTGTATAATTGAGGCAGAAAAGGAGGCTCTGACATGGGGATCTATTTAAATCCATTGACAAACGATTTTACAGATTTAATTTCCGAAGATATATTTGTCGACCAGACGGAAATGCTGGCTGTGCTGTCTGGCATGATAAACAAGCCAACCAGGAAGTATGTAGCGGTTTCTAGGCCTAGACGGTTTGGCAAGACGGTCGATGCCAATATGATTATTGCATTCCTTGAAAAGAACGGGGACCCGGCGCAATTCGATGGCTTGAAAATTGCCTCGAATAAGGAAGCGTGCGAAACCCACCGAGGCAAGTACAACGTGTTTTTCCTGGACATGTCCAAGAACTTGATTCGCGCCGATGACATCAAGGGACAGATC
>OMYM01000472.1 GCA_900315225.1 uncultured Erysipelotrichaceae bacterium
AAAGGGGATCAAGACATGACAATTGCTGTTTGGAATATTCTTGACTTGGATGAGAAAGCTGGGAAAGGAGAATAGAAATGGGACAATACTTGAATCCAGGAAACGATAACTTTGCTGAGGCGTTGAGGACGGAAAACTACGTTGACAAGACAACGATGATCCAGTATTTGAATCAGATTGCAAGGACAAAGAACAAATACATATCTACTGTCCAATAATGCGTAGAATAGTATGAAAACAGTCGTTTGTATTCCTTTTTCCAGCTATATGCTAAATGAACGTATCATATCCCTGACATGAGAATAAAGCCCGCCCAGGCGATGCCGTTCGCCTGGGCGGGCTTTATTCCCGCTGTTCAAATTCCAACCATACACGCAAGCATTATTTCGCACACAAATCACAAAGCTCCGTCTGTTGCATTGCCTGCAACCTTATACTTGAATTCCGCATCGCATACCTAATCGTACATCTTTTTGCATTAATAGTTACATCATCATGATTCATCATACGACATATTTTCTGAAACTCGAAGCATCCAACTCCCTTTTCCGTCAAAAACATAACTGATCCTCTGCATGGGATCCATATGAAAAGACGAGAAACACCTGAAGTTGTTCACACAGTCCCCTCGTACAGAAGCTTGTCGCCAACATGAACTGGATTCACTCCCGTTGTTTTGTGCTTGTTAAAGTTGAAGCTTAGCATGTACCCAGTGGTAAGGCCAAAGTAATCCAGGTATTCGCTGATCTGCTTTTCCCCCTCTTCATGCCGTTTGTTTCCATGCCAGATCTTCAGCTCGATGATGTATTGCTGCCCAAGGTAGTCCACGATCACGTCTGTGCGTGTATGGTCCCTGGTCTGCGCGTCGATGTAGTAGTTCCCGGTCCCATTGATAATCGGCTTCAGGTATAGCAGGAACTGCTCGCGCCCGTCCTTTTCCTTGAACCTCTCCTCCAGGGGGCCGAACACTTCTGTGTAGGTAGCGATAAACCGGTCGAGGATCAGGCGCATGTTCAATCTGCCGTCTTCTACAAACCGATTTTTTTCGAGGTCGCCCGCCCTTGAAAAGATATTAAGCTTCAGTTCCTCTTCTGTAAGAAATAGATTGTAAAGCATCATTTCAAAGATCCTGTTTGATACCCTCACATTGTTATGGTCATTCTGGATAAGCCCGTACATCAGCATCTGGTTGATGTCATCCTGCTGTGCGTTATAGGCGATTTTCATTCCTTCCATCAGAATGCATCGGATTGCGGTCCTTAGGTTCGGGTAATTGTAAAGCTTGCCCGTAACCGATTGGAACAACGTATTGTTTTCCGCCAGCAGCATTTTGATTGCCTCGTTCATTCCCGCCTTGGTCCAGGCTTTTGCATCGCTGCCGAATCTCTTCGATACATCCTCGTCCATCAATTGGCAGATCCTGCTCACCAGGAAGGGATAGCCGTTCGTGTATTCCCTGATCTCCTTTGCAATTGCCGCAGTGTCCATCCCCGTGTGGTGGTCTGCTTCATATTCGTCCAGCATTCCCTTGATTCCTGTCTCGGAAAGGCTCATGTCGACCTTGAAGTCGGCCGCGATGTTCCATGGGCTGTTTACCTTGTGCTCGTCGTCCGGGCGAATCTTTCTCTTAAGATGCTTGACATCCGTCACACCCGCAAGGACGACCGATTGGAAAGTTGATGCATTTGCGATGCCCCTGCTGATGTATTCATCCCTGAGCAGGGCAAGAAAATCCAGGAAGACCTGGTTGTTTGTGGCGCTGTCCACTTCGTCTACAAACAGCACGATTGGCTTCTCCGATATTTCACACCATTCCCCGAGCGTGAGAAAGAGTTCATCCATTTCGGCTTTCTCTTTCTTCCTACTCAAATAATCCTCAAACTGCTCCTTGATCGGTTCGGGAATTGATCGGTATAAGACCTGATTCTTTTTGAACAATCGACAAAATGACTTCACAAAGGATTGTTCCGTTTCAAAATTTGCATGCGTTATCCTTGCAAAGCTTAGGTTTAAGACAACATATTGGTCTTTCAGAGCCCTTTGCAGTGCCGCAAGGGTCGTTGTCTTTCCGTATTGCCTGGCACGGTTGATCGTGAAATATTCGCCGGCATCGATCATCTTTCGGATCTCTGCCACGCGTTCTGTGAGATCAACCATATAGTGCATTGATGGAATGCATACTGCTGTCGTGTTGAATTTTTTCATGGCGGCGTCCCCCTTTCCGTAATTTTGAAATCTCACATACCGATTGTTTACCATGCTATTATACCAAAAGTCTCACTTCACTGCGATCTTTTTGACCCAATACCCACGCGATAAAGCTGGCGCATAGGAACGACTTTCTTGCCTGAGATGATATTCTCATCTCGGGAAAAAAACTGGCACAGATGCCTCTGCAACCACTTGACTCACGGACAATGTATGATTTGCCTGAAAAAAGAAAGGTGCAGACCATGGGAACATATGTAAATCCAGACAACGATGGATTCTGGAAAACGCTTAAGACTGGCAGGTACGTGGAGAAGACAGGGTTGATTTCATACATCAATTCCGTCCTGGAAACGGACGACTTTGAAACATGCTTCACACGCCCCTGCAGGTTCGGCAAGACCACTTCGTGCAAGATGCTCACGGAATACTATTCCGTTGGCGCGAATTCAGAGGACTTGCTCGCGTTCAAGGATTGGACAACGACTGGAGTGACTTCGGCAACAAAAAGCCCCCTCTCCTCCAGTATCTGCACCGCAAGATCATGACCGACATGGTAGAGGAATACCCTGATGTCCCAATCTCACCAAGAACCCCGCTGCATGACGCAATGCTCGCTGTTTCCAAACACTTGAAAAAGAAAGAGCTGGAAAAGATGCCCAGGACGAACAGGCGCACACGAACCAACTTCCATAAATTCATCGTTATCATCGATGAATGGGACCTGCTCCTCAGGGGAGGAAAAAGATACACCAAAGACCATCGATGACTACATCAGCTTCCTGTTCCGTTCCCAAGACACGAATCTCTACCTTGCTGGTGCCTACATGACGGGAATCCTTCCCATCATTAAGTACAACACCCACTCTGCGCTCTCCGACTTCAAGGAACGCACGATGTTCAAACCAGTGATGCTCGCAGAGAATGTCGGCTTCACAAACGAAGACGTTCACAAGGTATGCCAGAAATTCAGGGCTGACGAACAACTGATGAAAATATGGTACGATGGCTACAAGCTGCCAGGTGTTGGCGATGTCTACTGCCCATCCTCCGTGATGGAAGCTGCAGTGAATGACGACTACGCAAGCCATTGGACGGCTACCGCCTCCTTGGAGGCATTGACCAACTATATCTTTGCCAACCTGGATGGCCTGATTGCTGCAATGAACGAATTGCTTGACGGCAAGGATGTCGTGGTGGACGCAAAGGACAAGGTTCTTACGGTGCTGGTATATCTAGGCTACCTAGCATACGACAACTACACCAGTACGGTTAGGATTCCCAACCTGGAGGTCCGCTTACAGATGCTGGAGGCATTCGCAAAGTCAACGAACGAAGAGTACTTTAAGCGAATCGACAGATGCAAAAGGATCCTGAAAGCAGCGAAAGACCACCGATCCACTATAACGATGAACAAGCACTGCGCTACGTCGTGCTGTCCAGCTTCGAACACTCGCCCAAGACATGGTACGAATCCTTCGAGGAGCTTTCCAGCGGAAGGAGATTCGTGGACATCCTTTTCATGCCACAAAGGAAAACCAGCGAAATACCAATGTTAGTGGAGTTGAAGTACGGGGAGTCGAGCAACAAAGCAATCGGACAGATACACGATAAGAACTATCCAGCACAAGAAAACACACCTGTAAGATCGAAAAGATCCAAATCTGAAAAACATGCAAACAAGAAAAAGCCCGCTGTTCAAATTTTCACCTCACTTGCAAACACTCAGCTCATGTCCCACGCAGCATTACCAACCCTAAAGCAAATTGAACGAGCAGGAACTTGCCTGTACTTTACAGAACGGTATTATCCAAGAAGACGAAAAGAACACGCTAACATTGTTTTATGCACAAATCACAAAACTCCGCTTTCGCATCCAACAATGACGGAAGCATTTTCACGTTATCTGTCTGGTCCTTTTTTGAGCTGTTCTTTCCTTTCACCAATAGTCCACTTATCCGCATCCGTACATACAATCAATGCCCTACGATTAAAGTTGGACTTTCTTAATGCGCCCAATTGGCGTGGGTATTCTCTTCTTACAAACGCTTCCGCACTTCCCACTCCTGCTTCTGCTGTTTCTATTCGTATCTTTCGCGAAGGAATTTTCTGCAATTCTAATATTCTCCTTAAAAACTGCTCTGTCTGCCTATCTTCACAAAGAATCGTATATTGATAGCGTTCACTCATTTTCATCCAGGAACCCTCCCGTGATAAGCTCCGACAGTTTCATGAAGTCCTTGAATTGTTCGCTGTCGGGCTTCTTCTTGATTTCGCTTTCACCGGAATTTAGCCTTGATATCCAAATGCCGTTGTCATTGCCAAAGTAGTCAATGACTTCGGGATGATGCGATATGGCAATGCATTGCCCGCCATCAACGCAGGCATCCGCAACGGCAATGCACCATGGCTGTATCTCACGAAGCGAAACATAGTTGTCCGGTTCATCGATAAAGACTGTATGACCTTCTCTGAGATAGCCGAAAAGAAGTATGTAGAGGGCAATGACCATCCTCTCCCCTTCGGATAATTCAGACAGACAGAATTCGACCGGGTAATCATGATAGCGATATTCTGCTATTAATGATTTCCAATTGCCATACCCCATTTTTATTTTCAATCGTTCAAGGGAGGGATCAATTTGGCGCAATTGATCCCTTAAATGGGTAATGGCATCTGGATTCACTTGCGCCAGAAAAGAGAATACAGAACCGATGTTGGAAAACTCCAAATCAGGCAACCATGCTTCGGAAGAAACATGATCCTGCATCTTCCGAGGGTTGATGGAACAAAAGACAATCTTCGCCACCTCATTCATGAATACCAATACTTCATTATCCTGGATGCCGTTGGCGACATAGCTGATACCAGAAAAAGCTCTATCGACTCTTAACATGGAAGACTGTGTCGCATCATTAGCCAAATAAGAAACTTCTCCCTTTGCCGATGAAAAGAGCTTCTTGCCAGAGCAAACAACCGATTCCAATGCCACAAAGCATTGTGCGGTCGAAAGATTATACTCCAGCTCCAGATGGTATACATATTCCTTGTCATTCACCTTCACACCGAATTCGAATGTCTGAACAGAACTCTTCATCCATCGGGTTAAGGTATTGGTCGAAAAATAATCGGTTGTTCTTCCTCTGCCGAGAATAAACTGTTGCAATGATGCCAGCAAGCCAAACACCGCACTCTTCCCACTGCCATTTCTACCGATCAAAACATTTGTCCGATCAAACTCAACGCGGAAGTTTACAAGCGACTTATAGTTATTCGCAAAGAAAAAAGTTAGCATTGTTATTACCTCATTCTTGTTCTTGTATCGATCAAGGAAACAAAACCATGATAGAAGTTCTCTGCCACCTTGCTGTTTTCTTCTTTCGCCGTATCCAGGTTTCCCATGAGTTCCAACGAAAGGGTGGACAGGTGTTCCTGCATTCCCTCCTCGTCGCATGCGATCAGGGCCTTATTAAACGCATCATACGATCTTGAATCGTTCCTGTTCTTGAACCATGCCGTGATAAGTGCGTCCATCATCTCCATGACCTCGTGGTTGACGATGGAAAGCACACATTCCCACCCGTTTCTCTCCACTTGCTTCAGGTAGCCGCAGGATAGTAGCAGCCCCCAGATGGACTCCTCAGTGTCGAGCAGCACATCGTAAGAAATCTCTTTTTTCATCTTTACAGTGACGGTTCTTCCCTGCAAAAGCTCAACGAAAAGGTCTTTTAGCTCAAGCGAGCCGTTCTGGATCACATGCTCGACGATCCTGTTGGAGGCGCTTCCCCACCAGTATGCGTCAAACTCTGCGCTTTCAAGCAAGCTACAGATCGACAAGGGGTTGTACATGTCCTTGATATCCCCGAACTGGTAGCCATCATACCATCGTCTGACCTCTTCTCCCAGGGCAAGCAAACTGTATTCCTTCAGCGCATCGTCCACTTCTTCCTGCGTAAAGCCAAACACATCGCCATACATCGAGTCGGTGACGGTGTAAGGAGCAGCGTTGTTGAAAGGGGAACCGAGGCTTTCCTTGGGGATCACATTGATGCCTGTGATCAATGCCCTGCCCAGAAATTCATTATCCTTGAATGTTTTCTTGTAGAACTGTCCGAAGAATCTGGACGCCTCGTCCCAGTACCCGCAAAGGTATGCGTTCTCCAACGGGGCATCGTATTCGTCCAGGAGAATCAAAACTTTTTTGTCATCGAACGTGTTGCTGAGGATGCAGGATAGCATGCTCAGACTTTCCTTAATGGCGCTTTCCGAAAGAGGGATTACTTCGTTGTTTGCATCATACCTCACATCAAGTGTCCGGCGAATGTATTCCATATCCTGAGAGTCCATTTTGTCTGATACGGCGTATTTTTTCACGGTTCTGAAAATCTCCCGGATCTTTTTGCTTAACGAGTAGATCATTTCCGCGTATGTCGGCTCTGTAACGCCGTTCAGCCGCAGGGAAATGACGGGAACAGTTCCCTGTTTCTCCATCATTTTTGGGTCATTGTAAATATCAAGGTCTTTGAATATCTCTGGTCGACCTTGGTACTGTATGGAAAAAAAACGCTTTACCATGTCCAAGGTCAGGGTCTTGCCAAATCTCCTTGGGCGGGTGATCAAGGTTACATCGGATCCACGTTCCCACCATTCTTTGATAAACATTGTCTTATCCACGTAAAAGTAATTGTTTGCGACAATCGTCTCGAACGACTGCGTCCCGTTATTGATTGGTCTTGACATTCCGAAGCCTCCTTCTTGTGATATTTTACAACAGCGAATCAGTTCTTTCAACACTGTGTTTCCATATAATCAAAAACAAAAATTTACTCTCATGAAACAAAACCCTGGTAGGAATGGCACCATACGGATGCTGCCTCTTCCTTGATGCCTAGGAACGGCGCAGAAATAAGTTGCGATTTTATCGAATTTCCTGTCAGCTTCGAAATGGGTATGAACCCTCGGGAAAGCGGTAAATGGAAAGCCTGGATCCTAATCCGCGTCAAGCGATGCCATGGACCGGGGGGATTTGTTTCTGAAGTCTCTTGCAGTGGGGCGTGGCATGTAATGGAATACACGCG
>OMYM01000471.1 GCA_900315225.1 uncultured Erysipelotrichaceae bacterium
CGATTCGATCAAGCGGGAGATTGCGAGCCTGTACGGGAAGGCTGTCATCGACGACTCCCTGGGGGACACCTTGGTCAACACAGTGAAAAAAAACGGGAGAAAAATTGTCTGGATCTGCGACGAGTGGGACAACTTCTTCCGCGAGCAAACGGACGACCCCAATGCCAGGGAAAACTACATCGAGCTGCTCAGGGAATTGTTCAAGGACAAGGACACCTCGTTGGCCGTGTTTGCGGCAGCCTACATGACGGGCATCCTTCCCATGATCAAGATGAAGGGCTATTCAGCTCTCACTAAGTTTGACAATTTCACCATGTTTTTTCCTAAGCAACTGGCCCCATACATCGGCTTTACGGAAGACGAGGTAAAGGACCTTCTGCAAAGAAACCCTGGATGCGGGGTTACATATGAGGACATGGCGGAATGGTACGAAGGGTATGGGTTCCCCAGAACTGGCCCGATCTTCAACCCCAAATCAGTCATCGAGGCGATTAACAGCAAATGTTGCGGTCCTTTCTGGAACGAGACCGACAGCAAGGAGCAGTTCGCGGAGCTTTTATCGATTGAAAACGATACACTCCGGAGGGACGTGGAACGCCTGTTGAGGGGCGAGGAGATTCCCGTTTACATCGAGGCATTCGACAACGACCTAGGCACCCTTCCCGTTGCCGGGCCAAGGGCAACGCTTGCGGCGATGGTGTACCTGGGCTACCTGTGCTACGACCAAGAGACGGGATGCGCCAGAATCCCGAACGAGGAGATCAGGAGAAAGTACGTGAACATGTTGGAGGACAGCACATACCCGGCGGTCATCAGCAAGATCGTGGATGCGGATGCCATCCTGATGAATACGCTGAGAGGCGAGGAGCAGAAGGTTGCGGAAGCCTTCCGAAAGATACACTACGCCTATGCGGATCCAAAGGCGGGCAACAGCGAAGCAACGTTGAAGGAGACAGTGGACCTTGCCTACTACACCGCCGAAAGATTCTACGTGAGGATGTACGAGCTGCCGACAGGCGAGGGGTATGCAGATATTGTGCTATACCCGAAAGCGGGCAAGGCGATGCCGCTGATGGTGATAGAGCTGAAGAAGAACAAGGCCGTCAACACTGGGCTTGACCAGATCAAGGAAAGAAGGTATCCCGACAGGTTCAAGGACTACGGCGGCAGGGAGATGCTGCTGGTGGCGGTGAGCTACGACGCCGACAAGCTGGAGAAGGAACACTACTGCAAGATTGAAAGAATGACGTTGCCGCAGTTTTGACATGAGGAAAAACATCGCAAGACTTCATGAAAAGGCAAATGAAAGCCGATGCACTCCCTTTGCCCAAGGGATGGATCGGTTTTTTTATCTTTCCTAGATACTATTATACATGAAATATCAATTAGAACAATGTACTATGTGCTAAGTGCAACCACAGAGGAAAATATCCCTTTTTATTCAAAAAATCATTCATGTATATAAAATAACCGAGAAATCTTAGAACTTTTAAGATGATTGACCGAAGGTGTGAATAGTAACCAATTTTTATATTATCGGCACTTATCCTCCTCATGCAGTATGCACAAAGACATCCCTGTTCTTTTAATAAACATTCACGAATATCCTGTCTTACATTGGTAGGAAGATTATTATACGTGGCATCTTTATTCATTCTGTATTCAGTGAGAGATCTAGGCTCTTTACATTTTATAATCTGTATCATTCATTCTCCTCCTCATCATCGGATTCAATGGCATACATTGTTTTTAGTCTAACCAAAAATGGAGTTTCCATTGTAAATGTTTTTTCTATTTGGGCAAGAATTGATTCCCAAATCACGCATATATGCTATAATCCTAGAAAAATGGCACAATAGAAAAGACAGGCATAACCTGTCTTTTCTATTGCTCTGAAGAATTCTTTAACGCAGGAATATAAGGGATCAATCCCTTGTTATAGGCTTCAACTTGAATTTCCAGAGGCGTGTAGCGTGCATCCATTATCAATCCATTGACTTGAATCAACCAAGCCATAGGGTTGGAATCAATCTTGGAAGGCAATACCCATTCTGTGTTGAAACAGTCGATTTTCAACATCTTCTTGATGGTTGATGCTTTTGCGGATGCGGTCTTTCTTGAAATATCCAATGGCGCAACCAGTTCGTCTGCGGTCATATGAATCTGTTGACTCTTGTCAAAGATGAAATTCGCACTCCCGATTGCATAGATGATTCCAGCAGCCCAAGTCTTGTCTTTTCCTGATTCTAATGGCGATGGACGCTTTCTGCTTAGCTTCGCCAATGCTTTTATGCATAATTCCTTGTATTCTTCATTTAGATACTGATCAGCATACTGTGTAATGATTGCTTCGATTGCATCATATTTTGGCTTGATTTTTGTGGGGATATTCTTCATGTTTTTCTCCTGTCTTAATTGAATAGATCGTAGTGAGTTTATGAGTATATTCAGATGCACAATTAGGTGCATTTTCAGTGATTATCTTTTTTTCACCAGCACTTCTTTTCCTTTGTAGCCGATGCCAAACTTCGCGATGCGTTCATCAGGGATGCCATGCTTCTTCAGCTCCACGTCGTATTTCTTGTCGTCTATCTGGTTCAATGCCCTCAAGCATGTCTCCTCAAGGCTTTCCTCTTCCTTCGGGTTGAAGATCTTGAA
>OMYM01000470.1 GCA_900315225.1 uncultured Erysipelotrichaceae bacterium
AATAGCCGCTTTCCAGCAATTCTTCCAAAATCCCGATGTACTGCGCCCCGACGATCGACATGCACAGCAGCGTGGTCGATGAGTCCAGGACCGCGAATTCATTCTTGTAGTCCTGGATCACCTTCTTGACCTTTGAGCCATCTCCCCTAGTCTGAACCAGGCGGAACACGAATCTTGCTTCAACTCCAAAGCGGTTAATGCGCCATTCATCGAGCAACATCACATCCACCGACCCAATGTATCTTCTTCCTGGTGAACTCTGGGCAAGCATGGCCCAGCGCGTTGCACGCACCTCCCAATCGTTGTTGAGCCACGGTGTCTCCGATGTGTTGATGACGAACGTGTAGATGTCGGGGAAAATATCATCCTCCCTCATAAGCTTGTAGTACTCCGACCCCGAACTCTTGCCCGAAGCCCTCTTCTCGTTCACCATTCCTCTTAAATAACCCGTGTAGATCGCAGCATACTGGTCGCCTGCCTGGTAGAAGTCACTGCGGCGTTTCCCACTCTTGAACTCAAGGTTCAGGATAAAGTCCCTCAGATCGACCGGCAAATCCTCATCCATCGATGAAAACAGGAAGCTCTTGTCCTGGATGACCTCTTTCGCCTGGATGTCGCCGTCCACCTCCTGAGCGAGAACAGTACTCGTAGGGATTTCCGAGATCTTCATGTGATCCAAGTCGTAATAGTCGTTCAGCAGAGGCACGCCTTTCGCGAAAGCCTTTGCGCACAGGCAATTGAAGCCTGCCTTGAACCCCTTGTCTTCTTGTAAATCTGCCATTAATTAAACCTCCGTTTCTAGACGAAAGCCAACGGCAGCCCGAAAGCAGCACGTCTTCTTCCATCAATTCATACAGAGGCGCAAAGCGCCATCTGTATTCGGAAGCCGGAAACAGAAAATACCTCTTGGCAAACCGCCATTGGCATGACGAAAGATCCGCATGTAGGTGCCGTTGACAATGCGTTGCTTTCATCTAGCAGCGCCATGGCGTGCATGGCGTTGAAGACTAACACTCTCTCCGCCTCCACGGGAGCTGCCAGTCCATCGCGCTTTTCTTGCGCACGTGGTGCTTCCTCCGGTTCAATGAAGCTCGCAATATATGGCGCAGCCTCCAGGAAAACCTGTAGGAGCGTTTTTTTCGGTTCTTTCCTCATCGTTTTCATATTCGGAATTATATCCCCTGGGAAGAATTGTGGCAAGCGATATGTTTTGGCGCTTGCAATCACTTCGCATATAAAAGCAGACTATGCAGGATTCCACCCAATTGTGCATCTAAGCATTGAACGGCTTCAAGTTCATATCCCAAGTGCAGCTGACAAAGAACTCTGCCAACAAGTCAATGCAGTCCTGGATGTCCTTGAGCGAGCATACCTCGGCAGGATTATGCATATAGCGAACGGGAATGGATACCAAGGCAAAGGGAACGCCAATTCCTGTCTTGTGCATGGTATCGCCATCTGTACCGGTATGTCCGCTGGCAGCTTCAATCTGGATTGACATGCCAAGTCTCTTTGCGGCATCGCGCAACCATGCGTTGACTTTCTTATGGATGGAAGGGTTATTGCAAAGGACTGGTCCTTTGCCTACGGCAATGTCGCCCGTTACCGCCTCGCTGATCCCGCAATTATCCGAGGTATAGGTCACATCCACCGCAATGGCGATATTTGGCTTTACGCGCGAAGCGGCGAAATACGCGCCGTTTCCAGTCGTCTCCTCGCCCGTTGTCGCAACGGCATAGCATCCAATGGACACACCCTTTTCCCTCGCCTTTGCTAGTGCTTCCATCACAATAAACGCACCAACCCGATCATCAAGCGCCCTTCCACAGATACAATCATTCAACAATTCTCGTACATCCGTGTCAAAGGTCACCGTATCGCCAAGTTCCACGTATTTCAAAGCATCGTCACGGTTCTTTGCGCCGATATCAATTCTCAGGTCTGAAGCTTGCAGTTCCTTGTTTTTGGCGATCTCGCGGGAATTTGCGACAGCGCCATAAATAATGCCGTTTCTCGTGTAGATTCGAACTTTGTGTCCTGGGTATGTTGTAGGATAGATTCCCCCGATCTCAGTCACCATCAAGGTGCCATCGCTGCCGATGGCACTGACCATAAGCCCGATTTCATCCGCATGCCCTGCATACAGGACCTTGAACGATGCTTCTGGACGCAGGATGGCCATCACGTTTCCCAATTCGTCTACTTCCACAAGATCTGCCTTGTCCTGCATATAGTCGTATATCTTCTTTTCCAGGTTCACTTCATTTCCAGACACAGAACCTGTGGATAAAAGTTCGCGTAAAAAGTCTTTATTCATCTTGTCTCTCCTTTGTAGCCCACAAGGATAAGGTTTATCCTGCATTGGTTTTCCATGTGACCGTGGGCCAAACTTAACCCATAATCTATACTTGTGTTGATTGCAAGCCCCGTCTGACGCATATGTCATCTCATATTAGAGGACAACGGATCAGATAGGCCTTGCCTGCTGGCATCGTCATCTCCACCATGCCATCCTTCTTTATGGCAACCTTTAGCTTTGCTTGGAAAAGATCCTTTCCATCCTCTGGCATTTTTGCGCCGATGCTTCTGAGCGCAAGCGGAATCACGACATCCTCTGCTTCCATGGAGACCACCGCGACATAGGCTTCCTTGTCATCGAAACGTGCGATGGCGAGGCATCTTCCTTGCCATAGCAGGAACTTCATGCCTCCTTCAATCAAGGCTGGGGTTTTCTGCTTCAGATGAGCCAGCGTCTGATAGAGCTGGAAAGTCTTGGTCCGATGGAAGTCTTTCCCCCATGGCATGGGGAATCGGCATCCTTCGTTATCTCCTGTCCAACCTCCGATCCCTGCTTCATCTCCATAGTAGATGGAAGGTGCTCCGATCAACATGAACTGTAGGATCACGGCACTGCGCATCCTGTCATACGGGATGTCGGCGTAATTGTGTATCCGTGAAACATCATGGCTATCGATGAGGTTGAACTGGTTCTGTGCCAGCACAAAGGGAATCTTTGCAAGATGCTGAGTGATTCTCTCCTTGACATCTTCCGCCGTCATTTTATAGTCCACTTTTCGCAAGATCTCACTACGCTCATTGAAGAGATCCGGCAAGCCGATGAATTGACGCAGAACACGGCCACATCCATAGTAGTTCATAGGTGAATCCCATTCCTTTCCCTGCAGATACTCCCCGCAATCACCCCAGTCCTCGGCAAGGATATAGGCATCGGGATTTTCTTCCTTGATGCTTTTGCGTATCTGCGGCCAGATCTCATGCGAAAGCTGCATCTCATTGTTTCTGGCAAATACATCTGCCACATCAAACCTCCAGCCATCAATGTTGTACGGAGGCTTCAGCCACTTCTTGAGCACGGAATCCTCATCCTCGTAGATTGCCTGGCGCAGTTCTTTTGAAGTATAGTTCAGGGTAGGAAGACTGGGTAAATTCGCCCATCCCTTGTAACGGTTGCTATGGGGTTCAAAGAAATAGTATGAACGCTCCAAGCGATCGGGATTGTTGTAGGCACCAACACTCTTATCAAAGAAAGCTCCATCACGATTGAACCACTTATGCTCCATGCCAGTGTGATTGATGGAGATATCAAGGATCAGCCTCATGCCATTCTTGTGAAGGGCTTCGGAAAGCTTTGCCAATGCCTCGTCGCCACCGAAATGTTTATCCACATGAAGATAATCGATGCAGTCATACTTGTGTACAGACGGGGCTTCAAAAATGGGATTCAGATATACCGCCGTGACACCCAGCTCTTTCAGATAGGGAATTTTTTCCTGCACGCCTTTCAGGTCGCCACCGTAAAAGTCCATGCAGAATCCCTTTTCATATGGCAACGGTTCATCTTCCCAGTTCATATGGATCGCTGCATGTCCATCCACCTCATATTCTCCATCTCGCACATCATTGGATGGATCGCCATTGCAGAAACGCTCAGGAAAGATCTGATAGAACACGGCGGACTTTACCCACGAAAGCTGGCGATACTCCGTGAGCAAGACAAAATCATAGGTGTGGTCGGGGACATAAGTGGTAATGCCTTTCTGGGTATAGTAATAAATCACATGATCACAGACAAGGTAGAACTGATAATGCATCCTTGGTTCGCTGATTTCAAAGCTTGCCTCGTAATAGGCAAGACCATGCGCAGTGCAAATTCTTCTTGCAAGGGAAAAATTCTCCGCGCCATTCGGGCATGTGCGAACCAGAACATGCCGAACCGGGGCATCCTCATACATTCTAACGCGAACAGAAACCGTTTGCCCCAGTCGTGGCTGGGGCGTGCTGACAAAATATCTGCTGCCATCGCTATATACACTTTCCAACCATTTATCCATTTTCATACTTGCTCCTTTTCTAATCGCTGACTGAAGAACTCAGCATACCGAAGCATCCTCTTGATTCCCGCTTGATACAGTTGCAATGCCTCAAGGCTCATAAGTTGCTACTTCCAATTGAAACTGCCGACAATATTCAGCGAATCCCCTTGCTTACTCCCAGTCCCTCAAGTAACCGCTGAAGAAATGGGGTGAAATTATGAACATCTACGCTACCCACAACAATGTCCTTGCTCATCATTCTTTCATTGTCAGGCCAATTGCAAGCAAAACAATGCCTGTCAATAAAAGCACTGCGCCAAGAATCGCGCAGACATGACGACACCTGAACAACCTGCCATAGAGCATTGTGGATCCATCCATGGTTGAAGTAGCGACCCAATGGAACAATATGCTTATGCCAAAGCATATTGCTGCAGCGACCACCAGAACAGTCCCTATCGCCAAAACACTTTTTTTCATACGAGTCTTCATACCTGTGATTTACGACCATCGCAAAAGCGATACAAAGCATAACATGCCCAAATGATCCAGGACCATCTCCAGACATCAAACACAATATTGATCGCCATGTAGAAAACCGCCACCCCCATAGCAATGATCCATTGCTTCATACATCATTCCCTGCCCTTCAATCTCGAAACATCCTCAAGATAGATGGATACTTCCCCGCACTTTGGACAAATCGCCACCTTGGGTTCTCCCATTCTTCCCCCAAACCATTTGTTTTCATCATCGGTAAGGACAATGCCATATGAAGCTCCCTTTACCTTTATCCCACAGTCTTCTATCATCGCAACGTTGCATCGAATGCATTTTCTCATCGTCATTATCCTCCATCCAATTCACGTTCATACATGTTTATCTTGCGGTCTGGCAAGTGACATGAATCTCATGGTTTATGTGCATGTTAAAAACCATGGACTGGCTCATGTCATCATAGCTATCACACATGCAAAGGATGCTCTTCGCCACGGCAATTGCCTGTTGCACCGTTTCCATATACGATTTATTCACCGACAAGTTGAAGTCGGCAACATTCAGTCTATCCTCCAAATGAATCATGTAGTGTATGCCTGGCAATCAGCAGGGAATCAATTCTTTCCGGAAAGTCATGTTCACCTCGGTGAAAGCAAGACCAAGGTCGTAGCAAAGAAGCACATTTTCCATCAATATCCTGTTTTCAACCAGCGTTGCATCCACATGGTCATTTGTCTTTTTCTTCAAACGGTTTGTTCCACGAGCCAATCTCTATGAGATTCCCTTCGGTATCGCCGATATAACAAGTCCTTTGTCCCCAAGGTTCCGTGGTCGGCTCCAATACGGGTGTTGCTCCATTGTTTACGGCATGCCTGAATGAAACATCCACCTCTTCAAAAGTATCGACATAGAGTGCAATCTCAAAATGCCCGTTCAGTCCCTTGAGGTATTCATACCTGCGGCTTGTCATCTTCTCAAAGTCTTTCCTTCCATACAACAAAAACAGGGTTCCGTCTTTCACAAGATATACATTGGAAGTATCCTCTGCCTCCTTGATCTCAAAGCCAAGGACATCCCTATAGAACCGAATCATCGTTGCCATGTCTTCGACAAGCAAGCCAAAGCCATCTAATCTCATGATCAACCTCCATCATCCATAGCCATTATACCCCAAATTCCCCTGCAAAAGATATTATCTGCCTTTGAGCGATTGGATTCATGCGGTCACCGTGCATTCATCGTTTTAAATGCAAAATAACCTATGATCAGATTCTCCAATACCAGTAGCAATGCCAAAACCCCATAATCATCGTCTATCTGTACGGTTGCATCCACGAAATACACTGTCAATGCCGAAGCCAGCGCCATTATCATAATCGTAGCAAAAATCTGAAACATCTTCTTGTGATTAGACATAGTAGTTCCTTCTCTATATTTTTCGGATTCAAAGTTAAATCCTTGTCATGATTGGCCCGTTCCCAAACACACCCGGCATACCTTGATGCGTTTTTCTTGTTTATTGGTAGATGGATTAAACAAGTTCCAAATAGGCTATTAGGCAAAGACGTTTATTTTTGCCAGGCTTTGACAAAATACACAGGTTGCCAGATATGATAAAGCTCCATCCCGCAAATACGCAAGGGCATCGGGAATATCAGTTGCATTGCAAGATGTTGTTTTAACGATAGAATCTCATTGTGATTCTTGCTGACGGAAAGCGTGACATGCCTAAAAGATGAATGCTTTGTCCCAAGGCTTTGTTCCAGTTGTCTTTCCCATGCAAGGTATCCTTTGCCTAAAGAGACGCCAAGATACAGCAGACTGCTGCCCTCTCTTGCGTCCATCGACCGAATGCCTGTGGCATATACCTCGCTTTCCTGGAACGTGATGCGTTCCGTCTTCATCAGCATTTCCCCATCCATTTCCTTTCCCCAATGGAACATTGTCATGTGAAAAGGCAGGATGCGATTGGCTTCTTCCCTATCGAAACCCCTGCCAAAGGGAATCTTGTTTACGGATGGGTATCTTGCGAGAATATCCAGCACTGGCTGGAATTGTTCCTTGTCAAAGCACGCGATCAATGTGTGTCCCATTCTCACTCCCCAAAGAAAACACTGCGCATTTCTTCTGGCATAGAGGCATACATCATGTCCACTTCCGATTCCGCCGATGTCTTGTCATCGTGCAACACCCATTCTTTTGTCATTCCCACGCATCCATAGCAATACAAGCGTATGCTGAAAGACATCTGTGGATCCAAGACATCGGTTCCCAATATCCTCTTTGCCTCTGTTTCGTAGCGTTCCGCGAAGTATTCCAGCATATATTGCCATAGGGCGTTCTGCGATACATCTTCATACGCACGCTTATAGAATGCCATGTCTTTTTTCATGCCACCAAGTGCCCTTGCTGCACTGTCGCGGTCTATGACTTTTGTCTGGCATGCTTCTTGGCAGAAGATCCAGGCAATGACATCCTGCTTGTCCTTGAAGTGATAATAAAACGTTGGGCGTTCTATCTGCGCTTTTCGGCATAGCTCTGTTATCCGAATCTGATCCACGGGTTTTTCTTTCATCAGTTCTTTCATTACATTTGCAATCCAAACTTTTGTTCGTTCTGCCATAGGTTTCCCTTTCTTCTTACAGAATCTGATTTCTGTAAGCAATTCTTACTGAAATATACTTCTGTCTCTGGCAAAACGCAAGTCTTTCGATCATACCACAGAAAAAAAGGAGGTTTTCGTGCATTACACTGGAACACTATATCGCAATCCCTATGAGCCATCCCTCTCCCCTGCTGGAGTTCACACAGGGATGTACCCTTTCGCCCATCACCCTTGGCAAGGGTGGAGGAAGACCTTGGCGAAATCGCAAGGTTTGCCCCTGATACAGATCATGACCATGGCAGCCCGGGTGGACAATGTCAAAAACAAGATTGGTGAGCAGCTAAAGACGCTAAGGAAAAAAGGCATGCGTGAAGTCAATCTGGGTGTTGAAAGTTGTGATGGCTTGACGCTTGAAGGAATCAAAAAAGGACATTCTGGAACAATGCCATCACATGGTTGTTGGCACGGATGGATTGGCCCTGTTTCCCGACATGCGATTGTTACTTTATCGCCCATCATACGATTGCTGTAAATGTGACTGAACCTAGTTTTCTTGCACGTAAAAGCCAGATTCTATCGGTGATCGACAATGCGATTGACAATGGCGACATGGAAAGGCTGGCAAGGAATAAAAGAAACACGACAACGCTTTGATCATCATAGAAGATATATCTATCCTTGCCAGCAAGGAAAAGACATATTATACTTACGCTAGGAGTGATCTACTGGGGCATCCTTTGGATGCCCCAGTGTTATTTGACGGACAAGGCACAGTTTTCCTCAATCAATTCCTTCACCCTGTCAATTGGAATAATGAAACCCAGATAATCAAAGTCATAAGCGCTCAAATCACCCACATATGCAGCATTGCTGAAACCGACAAGTTTTCCCTGTAGATTGAATGCAGGATCGCCCGAATACCTCGATACAATATTCGCGTTGATCGGAATATAACACTTGCCTTGATCAAGCTGCTGGAGGTCCCCTTTCAGTTCCACCCGTTTTCCCGAACAAAAAAAATGTGAATGCTTTATGACAAGGATTGCTTGAATCACACTTGATTTTCCCAAGCTATTGAGTCCTGTTAACAGCGTCAGTGGCTTCATATCTAAATCCAGTTTATCAAATCCTTTGAAATTTACCAATTTTAAATATCTGGAACAGATATTACAATCGTTCCGCATACAACAGCAGACTGACGATCCAGAATTCCACCCAATTATGCATCTGAGTATAAAGGCTATATACAAAAATTCGCACGGTTGATCGGGGCGGACTGAGGCTTGTAGCTGACAGGAACATGAATCATTATTGGAACACCCAGCAAAACAGCGTTGGAACAGTCGGCGGGCAAGGCATTTGGTACCAATCCAAATGGGAAAAATTGAGCTTGCCTCGTCCTCGTCTGACAGGCAAAAACGGGAATGGACTAATAAATTGAATATTTTCTCGTTCGAACCATGGAAAAATCCATATGCAGAAAGGGATTATTAAAATTGATGTCAATCCCGTTTTTTTGACTTATTTACACGAAATTATTTTTATACGTAGATAATCCAAATAAGCCAACTAATATTTTTGGCTATTATTTTTGAAGCAGCTTTTCATATGCTTTTCTTTGGTCACAAACCCCAAAACAATGCCAAAATCTATTAGTTAGCATGCGGGAAATAATTATCGGAACGCTTGTGGAATTCGGAACACTAAAAAGCGCTCAAAGCAACTCGACGATGCACTGTCGACTTAATCGTCTGAACCAGACATCTAAAAAAACAAGTGAAACAAGGTGCCTTTGCTGGAAATGTAGTACCGTATGAATCGAATCTTGTCATTCAAATGATTGACCACCACGGCTTCGTCTCATCTTATGCAGTTGCCATGGAGTCGAGTTGTCGGAAAGAATGGTGTTTTTAGGCTTTACAAAAGCAGGGTTAAGATACTAATTTTCGTCATTTTGGTTGGCTACAGTATTTCGATAATTATTTCCTGCCGCTAAACGATTTCCTTTGATGTTGTCTTGAATACCCATATGGGTCTTTGTTTTATAGAAAAAGGATTTGGAATGGAGCATGGACAAGATGGCCTTGGACTAGCCAGGGGATAGGGCTGCTCTCTCCCCTGCCCGCTGCATGGGACAATTGCATCAACATGGTCAAATTAAACGCCGACATGCACCACCCCTTGCTTGAACACGGGTCATATCACCTTTTGGTCTAGAATTCTGGACTTTATGCCTACCTTTCCAGTATAATTGTGATTGTATTTATATGGGAGTTTATGGAGTAATGAAAAAATTGCGGATTACAACGCTGACTTGGTTGATACTGTTGTTAACAGTGGGAATCGGATTGTACCAGTTGTATCGTTTCCCGTTGTTGCCATCGGGATGGAAGCTTGCTGCAACTTTTGGATATGGCTTGATCCTTCTTGTTTGCGGTGCTTTGTCATTTGTCAGATCGAGAAAACTCAAATACGTTGGCAGCGCAATAAATTGCATGTTTGCTTTTATGTTTTGCATTGTAGCCGTTGTCATGTCGTTTATCGGAAAAAATATCAGGCAATCATTTACAACGATGCCTGATACATTTGCCATGCAGGTCAATGTGTATGCGTTAAAGACAGAAGAATCCATCAATGCATCATTGATGGATTATCGTGATGGGGTATTCATCAGCCAGTCATCGGTTGACCAAGACAACCAATCGGAAGCCTTGCGGATGCTCAATGAGATGTTTGGCAAAGATATCGCAAAGATCGAGAAAGAAACAATATGGGAAGCGATCAATGCACTATACAATCATGAAGGGCAGGTATTGATTCTTAATTCAAACTATGTTCCGATCATCGTGGAAAACACAGAGTATAAGACGTTTGAGGATGATGTTGTTTTGTTACATACCTTCACGAGAGAAGTTTCGATAGAGATAGAAGAACCTGAAGTTAGTATCGAAGATATTCCAACCAATACGTTTTCTGTGTTTGTGGCAGGAGCGGATGACAGTGAGACCTTGTTGCCGGTGAAATCAAGAACAGATGTGGATATCGTTGCAACGATTGATCCTGACCACAAGACAATCGCCCTTGTGTCTTTTCCCAGGGACTATTATATCCCCAATCCATATTTGAATGGAGGCTTGGATAAGCTCACCCACATGAGCATCTATGGTCTTGGCAATACCGCCAAGGCATTGTCTGACATCTTGAATATACCGGTGAACAACTACATCATGGTGAATTTTTTTGCTTTCACACGGGTGGTCGACAGTCTTGGTGGCATCACGATCTCAAACCCATACGCTTTCCAATCAGGAAGGTATTCCTTTCCAGAAGGCGAAATCACATTGACAGGTGAAGAGGCATTGGTGTATGTAAGGACAAGGCAGACCCTTGCGGACGGAGACTTTGGCAGAAATCGTCATCAGGTGATTGTCTTGAAAGCTTTGATCCAGAAAATCCTGAGCGCGGAATCAATTGTTACATATAAAAACCTCATGGAGTCACTGCAGGGAACGTTCCAAACCAACATGGGCATAGATTGGATCTTTGACTTGCTATCCGAACAGCTAGGTTCTTCTGGGGCGTGGCAGATTATTATGTATTCTCTCCAGGGAGCCACGGGGGAAGAATTCTGTGCATCGATGCCAGGTATATTCTTATCGGTGGTATATCCTAATGAAGAACAAATTGAGTTCGTTTCTGAACAAATGAAGAAGATGTACAGGAATGAAGAGATTGTGCAATTGACGATGCCTTGATTCATTCAGTGGACTGTGTACGGGATTGTTGTGCCTTATTGGTAATGTCGTGCCATATAGTTGGCATATCCGTGTCCTTGGTGGTTTGTTTGCATTTCACCGTTAAGAATATCGATAGTCAATCACTTCAAAGGCACAATGATGATTCTTGGCTGGATCTTTACGGTTGTAGGCAATGCCCACAAGTATGATTCTGCCTGTATATTCTCTTGTCTCGCCAAAGGACGGCAGCAGTGCCTTGAAGTATTCCCTCGACTTAATCTGTTCTATGGCATTCTGCGGGGTGTCGTCTACCTTCATCTCAATGACGATAATGTCATCGTCTTTCCTCTTTGGCCTGAACAAAAAGTCTGCGTATCCTGTGCCACCCTTGTTTTCCCTAGTCACTTCATAGAAATCCCTAGCGGCTATGTAGGTCAGGTTAACGATGGCCGCATAAGCATCTTCATCATTGTACTTGAACAGGGATATCTCCTTATCATGCACCAGTTTCACAGCATCCTCAACCGGCTTTGCTTGAAGCCTCTTTGTTGCCCAAAGCACGTCTTCGCTGCTTATGGCAAGAGTGTGGAGATAGCCAAGGGAACGGTTGTTCCGCAACATCTCCTCAAACTTTTTCATCAGTTCAAGGTTGGGAATATACACCTTGCCATCGTTGCCGTTGTAAGTCAAAAAGCCAAAGACAACCATGGCCGAGAATACTTGATCAAGGTTGGTCATCTTGGTGGATGACGAAGCATACTGGTTGATCTTGACTGGATATCCTTCACCGCTCAACAGAATGGCAACGGCATCTCTGGACCCATCAATGTCGTGGGCAATGAAAGTGTACAACTCTTCATACTTGCCGGATGAAGACCAATATTCCGCCAGCCTGTTTTTTGTCAAGGCGGTCACAACCGCCTCTGGGTTGTAGAGACACTTCCTTCCCCCCAGGCAGTATCCATCATACCACTCGGCAAGCTGTCGGCGAGTGATAATAGCCTTGCTTTGAACCGCCAGATACTTCCTATATAGCAGATCAACCTCATGGTCGTTGAAGCCGAAATATTCTGCATGCATGTCGTCGGCACCCATGATATATTCATCAAACATGTTCAAGGGAGTGCCAATGTCATATGTATTGATCGGCATAATGCCGGTCATATAGCACATTTCAACGTAGGTCTGTCCTTTCAGCAGCTCGCTTAAGAACTTGATGTAGCGTTCCTTCTCTCTTTCTTGCATGAAGGGCATGTAAAGGGGGTAGTCCCATTCATCTATTACAAAAATGAAACCATTGCCAAGATAATCCGAAAGAATGTCTAGATTGATAAAAACAGGCCGCTTAGGATCAATTGGCGCTTCAGGGTATAACTGCTTGATATCGAACATTAGATTTTCGGTAATGATGGATATATACTCATCATATGTTCTTGCGGAAGATGCGCCAAAAGATAAATCCATGAAGATGACATCATGCTTGTTGATATGATTTTCATACAACGGATTGCTAGAAACCATAAGATCATCGAACAGGTCATGGCTGTCAATTCCTTTCATGAAATAAGTCGCGATCATATAGGCATTGATGCTTTTGCCAAAACGACGAGGCCTAGTGAAACAAATATAGTTATTAGAAAGATCGATGCGCAGCTGTTTTCGCTCCTGCCGCGTCGCGACAAGAGGAATCAATGAATTCAATAGCCCGCTTTTATCCACAAAGTATGTGCTGTCAACTACTTTCTCATACATTACTCGGATTTTCGTTTTATTGATATACGTGCTCATTTTTACTCTCCTTTCCCAGAGATGTATTATAACATATAGTATCCCTCGGGGCTGATCATCATAGTTTTTCACCTCCACAGTCATTGTCTACTCAATCGGGTCAAAGAAGTGATCGCCTGCCAAGCGACTTATAAAGCCTTCATCCCTGGGCAATCATCAGGTATGCCTCAACAAGGGCTTCATCTACGAAATCTTCCACTGGTCCCCTTATCGAATTCCAGCATATGCTTATGCAGCATCTTCTCCATCATTTGACACTCCTACAAGACCACCATATTCATACCTTTCATCATAATGCCCAATCATGATTATAAAATCATATTGCGACCACTATACCATAAATTCCACCAAAACACAGCCCTTATAACAGGTTTATGTCTATTTCCATGCTTATAAGACGTATGCCGCCTATTTTGTGTGCTACATTGTCTGAAAAAGAAATATACATGCTAAGATGATCTATCCATATGAGCATCATCTTAGCAAACCACCATGCGCGCTCGTTTGGCACCATTGATAGATCCAATAATGAACAAAGACAGGGTGTAAATACGCTAAAAAGAGCGCTTTCCCTTGAGGATCAACGCTCTTATCACGATTGAATGGGTCTGGAATTCTTATCGGTTTCCATGTTTTCCTGTGATACCATTTCCGTCCTCTGGTTCAATGCATTCGATACCGTGGCAATTGAGAACTCTGTAGCTTTTGCTATATCGATATTCTTCATCTTGTCATCTTTCACAAGCCAACACTTGTTATCAATCTCCTCGCTTCTCTGTCTGTCAGTATACAACTCCCCCCTCCCAATGCAAAGCTGAATTATCCTGCAACAAGAAACGCGGGGTATATGAAAAAGCATGTCTTTCTTATCTATCAACATGCATAAGCTTAAGCCCAGCATTGCTGCTGGCATATGCGTCAGACAGGGATACAGCATCATGTTCGACTTCACCTGCAAGAGCACCTTCAGGTTCTTGAGGAAGAAGCCTGCCAATGAATATAAGCCCGAGTGTCGCCATGGGTCTCAAGGGACTTCGTGGATTGAAAAGCGAAGTCGTACACGACACATATAAAGGCTGAGACCCTACAGTCCCAGCCTTCTATCGTTTCTGTTTCTAAATGCCGTTGTACGTCTCCCCTCTGGTCACCCTGCATCTCTTCCCGCAAAAAGCAATGCCGTAGGTCATGACCTTTTCGTAGCCTTCCTGTAGAAGGTCCGAGACATAATTCTTGTCCTTGATCTGTGAAACCGCCTCGTGGGCATCCCTGATCATATGCCTGGGCAGGTCGGATACCTTGAACTCCAGCACGAAGGCAAGCTTCCATCTCCGCTTCTGCTTGCACTGGATATCGAAGCGCCCGCTTCCGCTCTCCCGGTTGCTTGTGCACACGTAGTTTTGGTTCAGCTGCATCAGCGCCAATGTCACCCCATGGTAGAACGCCTCGATCGTGTCGAAATAGCTCATGGAACTCAGAAACTGGTCGTTCAGGATCTCCTCCACCCTCTCCGCGTTCCCG
>OMYM01000469.1 GCA_900315225.1 uncultured Erysipelotrichaceae bacterium
CAAGTATCCCGTCAAGACATTCGTTGATGTCAGCCAATCCGCAAAGGGATCGGACGCCATGATCCGTGCCTTGATCCCAGTGATCAAGGACATCAGCCCCACCGAGCCAGAATGGCTGATGCTACAAGGAAACAACGAGATCAAACCGATTGATTACGTGCGAGTCGTGTCCAATATTGAAAAATCAGGCAGCTATCTTGATATCATGGATCTTGAGACAGACGACAATCCCATCATCTCGTCCCATATTGATCAAGAAGCGGTAAATCTGTTTATTACCGACCTTGAGACAGACAATGAGATTTACTTGCTTGCGAATATCCTGAAGAAAAGTGGCTGTACAGGCTATTCCTTCCATGTTGTCAAGTCTTTCTATCGCGGAGATGTCGAATATTGGAAGTATGACCTCATTGATGGGGTTGAAATAAAACATGCGGCGGTTTTCGACAATCTTTCCCTTGACCGATATTGCCTTGTCATTGCCTGTGGAAAAGAGGAAAACGTATTGGATTTCGATGCAAGGTTTGCTCCAAGGCTTCAAAAGGAAAAAAACATCGTAGGCTATGACAATTACCATGTGTTCTATGGCAACGATACAGAAGAATACCAAATTCAAATGAAAGCAACGGAAACACCCGCTTCGACGATCACTGGTCTGAAGGATCATGCAAACTGGTACACATTAGGCACTGCATCATACGAAGACAAGAAAACACAATTCGTAAACCCAAATACATTCTTGTTCAAAAGCAGCCCTTCCAACAACATCGACAAGAATTCATTGCAGGCAGTGATGTATGGCGTTGCCGAGAAAGAATACCCTTCTCAAAACCCTATGATCAAAGATCAAAAGGCATATGTATGGAATGGCGAGAAGTATGAGCCGACAAAGGAAATCTCCGTTGTGTCAGATGTGTCTATCTCCGATGGCTTGAAGCGCATCGATGACCAAGCAATGAACCAGGCAAACGGGGGAGACTTTGTTTCACCTGAGAACAAGACACTTGTCCTGAAGATCGAAAAACAAGACATGCCCAAGAAGAAATATGCATTCGAGTATACGATTGGCTTCCCAGAAAAATCCATCTACGAAAACAGCGATAAAATGGAATTATATGAATGGGCAAGCAAATACAGCGTTGATTATCTTGAACTAGACAACATTGTCGTTGAACGAAATCTACAGCCCAATGAGAATTCAGAGGACGATGAGCCTCATTATACGATCAAGGATCCAGAAGACGATGAAATTGCAAAATTATCCAAGATGGTATTCTTCTCAACCTTTGCCAAGGAGTTCAATGATGCAAAAACAAAGCACATGACCGACATGCATATCAATGTGTTGGTGGATTATGAATAGCTTGTATGCAAAGCTATGCATCTGCCTATCGTCATACGCGGCGGTGCTTGCGATCAATTCATTGGCCTTAGGCAGATGCACTGCCACGAATGTGATTGCGACGATTCTTTCCGCCGTGCTCTATGTCGCATACTACTTGATCCTTGATTCGTATTGTTGCCAATCCCGGAGCATTAACACTCGCAAGAAACGAACCGCAAGCATCACCAAGCGTTGTTCAGCCATCTTTATCGCCATTTCGTTGGTCGCAATGATCATCACCATGGCAACCTTGCGGATGCCTTATCGTCTGTTTCCAGGTCCCCTTCCAGGAATACTCTTGTGCGCCGTGTCGCAACTATTGATCCAGACAAGCATAGGCAGGCCAAAAAGCGCCTGCCTTCGGCAGGTGAAACTATGAACGAAACGAAATTCAATGCTACGGTCATCGCGTGTGGCGAAGAAGGCGTGGACGCAACAATCCATCTTGTCAATGCATTGACTGCCGAAGCAATGCAGGATAAGCACCCTGCCTGCTTGCGTATCATTGTGCCCTGTCTGCTTGAAAAGCCAAAGCATCTAAACATGCTGGAGCATATCCCGCAAGGAAACAAAGACTGCAAGGATTATTTTCGATGTCCTGATATCGAGTTGACATTATTCGATATTACTTGCGATATCATTGACGATTTCACCCCGCCATTCAGGAAACATGGGCTGTTTCTTGGCAGACAGGATCTTTGCGCCACGGATATGTCGCTGCTTTCCCCTTTTCTTTCCAACCAGCTGGATGAAACATTGTCGGAAGCCATAGGAGATGAATCATCTTGCTATATCATCGTTGGAAAGGCTGAGGGGACCAATACCTTTCCAATGTTCCAAAGCTTTGCGTTTCTACAAGATGCCTTGGCCAAGGACCAACGGATCGCTCTTTTCTGCCATGTGAAGGAACCCATCAATACAAAGATGTTCCTCAAATGCATCGATAAGAGGATGCCCGGTAGATTATGCATTGCCAAGGACACCTATGCCTTGGCCTTGGCAATGCATGCATATCTTACAGCCATTCCTGGCACCAGTGCCTATGAGGCATTATTACAGGTTTCCCCTGAAGCATTGGAACAACAACGCTCGTTGCCATTGGCAATAGAGGAAAAGATTGCCCAAAGGCTGCGTCTTGCCTGTATTTTGTTGTTTGAGCTTTATCCTCAGTTTGGCAGC
>OMYM01000468.1 GCA_900315225.1 uncultured Erysipelotrichaceae bacterium
ATGAGGTGAAAATATGGCGATTTCAAGAGAATCGGTTGAGCAACTGATGAAAACAATAAGGGAACTGTATCTAATGGATGACATTCCTTGGATTATCGGTTATTCAGGGGGGAAAGACAGCACTGCGGCAGTCCAGATTGTCTGGATGGCATTGAAGGATCTCCCGTTTTTCGAGAAAAAAAAGGCAATACACATCATTAATACAGATACACTTGTGGAATCGCCTGTTATTTCAAAGTGGGCGCAGGAATCCCTTAAGAAAATGCAAATGCAATCGGATAGGGAATCCATGCCATTTGTAACTCATGTTTTGCACCCGAGCTATGATGATTCTTTTTGGGTAAATCTACTGGGAAAAGGATATCCATATCCAAGAAAAAAATTCAGATGGTGTACAGACCGATTGAAGATTCAGCCTGTGAATAATTTTATCAAGAGCCAGATTGCTGAGCATGGAGAGGTTATCTTGGTAATTGGAACCAGAAAAGCTGAAAGTGCCAGCAGAAAGAGGCATATGGAAAATTTGGAAGCTAAGAGGGTCAGGGAATTGCTTAGCCCAAATCCCACCTTGGCAAATGAATATGTATTTTCGCCTTTGGAAAATTGGTCTGATGAGGATGTCTGGGCTTTCTTGATGCAGTATAAAAACCCATGGGATCATTCTAATAAAGATCTATTGACTTTATATCGTGGAGCAACTGCAGATAATGAGTGTCCAATCATGTATGAAAAAGATCTGCCTAGTTGTGGCAAGAGCAGGTTTGGCTGTTGGGTTTGCACAATGGTGGAGCGCGATAAGTCCATGGAGGCGATGATCTCTAATGATGAAGAAAAAGAATGGATGGCACCATTGTTGGCGTTTAGGGATGAATTTGCACAAGATGAAGACAATGATCGCAAGAATAGAGAATTTCGCCGAAGGGATGGCAATTTGAAGGGAAGTTACTTAAGGTTATTCCATGGTCCATACAAGAAAGATAAACGTCAAGAATGGGTAAGGAAACTCCTAGAGGTTCAAGAGGAGGTCAATGATCTTTGCCCAAAAGAGTATGGCAGAATTGAATTGATTACCTTAAGTGAATTACAGGCTATTCGAAGAATTTGGGTCAATGAATATCACGAGTTTGAGGATTCTTTGCCAACCATTTATCAAGAAGCCACAGGAAAGCCGTTCGAAGATCCTACTTGGCTTGGAGTGGATAACTTTGGCAAGAATGAATGGGATGTACTAAAGGCTGTATGCGATGAATTGTATCCTGATGAAAAATTACTTTTTGAAATGGCATATAGGTTGGTGGATTTAGAAGCAAAAGCTTTTGGGCAAAATAATCGGAATGGGCTTTTAAAAGAAATAGAGAACTCAGTGCATCGAACTTTCTATAAAGATGAAGACGATGCCATGGCATTCTATTTGGAAAAGCAAAAACGTAAAAAAGAAAAAGGCGGAGAGTATAATGAGAAGTTCTTTGAAGAATACAAAAAGAGCAAGGAATCCAGTGCCGATGAAGAATCAGAAGAACCAGAAGAGGATGAAAACGAATGATAATCAAACACTTGTTAATGCATAATTTTGGCGTTTATGCGGGGGATAATATATTTCGGTTCACTGGGAAAAAACCGATAGTGTTGATAGGCGGAATGAATGGACGGGGCAAAACTACATTCTTAAACGCTGTTCTGCTTGCGTTATACGGCAGCAAATCCTTTGCTTTCCGCGAAAGTCCATATAAACAATACGGCTTGTATCTTCGTTCTTTTGTGAATGAAAACGATAGGACCAAAAAAACATTTGTCGAGTTGGAATTTGAAGCTGAGACCAATGAAAGAAATACCTATCGTATCCAACGCTCTTGGGATGGAAATTTACAAAGGATCTCCGAAATCATTGAAGTTTATAAAGATGGGATACTTGATGAATTCTTGACAGATAACTGGAATATGTATGTTGAGGAAATTATTCCATCTGGTATTGCCAGTCTCTTCTTTTTTGATGGCGAGAAAATATCTGAACTTGCTGCAGAATCTTCAGATGAAATGATTAAGGACTCGATAAAGAGACTTCTTGGAATAAATGTTATTGAACAACTGTCCGATGATTTGGGACGTACAACACGTCGTGTGGAAAAGTCAATTCAGGTGGTCGATGAAAAAGAACTTGTACAAAAGAGAGAGCTAAAAGAAGAATGTGAAGCAAAAGCAGTAAAGATTGAAGAGGAATTGGCTAAGCTTCAGCAACAGAAAGAACAAATTTCACGACAAAAAGATGAAGCCTTTGACCAATTTAGATCGATCGGCGGAATCGTTTCCGAACAAAAGAGTGAACAAGAAAAAAGATATCACGAGCTAGAGACAGATATTAAGATGCTTAACCAACAGCTCATTGATTTATCAGCGTCAGAATTGCCTTTATTTATGGTAAGAAGCTTACTTCAAAACATTCAGGAGCAGGTAGACCGCGAACGTGAACAAAAGAACAATGCTATTTTCGAGTCTTCTGCACTCTTCGTGGGTGCCAAGTGAAACAAACACGGGCTTTATGCCGCGAAAGTCGATTGACAATGGGTGCACCCCTTG
>OMYM01000467.1 GCA_900315225.1 uncultured Erysipelotrichaceae bacterium
CAAGGGGTGCAGGGCCCCGTTGTCAATCGAACCGTGGAATAAACCCGTGCCGCCTGGCCGGGGCAGCCATACGGCGCAAGCCACCAAAACACAGCCGGAGTCCTTCGGAACCTTTGGTTTTAAAGCATCCTTGAATTGTGACCCACGATCTGTACAGAAGAGCCGTTATTTAGAGGAACATCGTATTCATCAATCAAGAGAACAGGCGCAACTCCATAGTATTTTCTAACCAAGCTTGTCAGCGTCTTCAAGGAGCTTTTCAAGTTACTGTTTCTCATTAGGAAGGTTGTTCCTTCCGTGTCAGGGTTTCTTGTCGAGATCTGCTTATACGACAATTTTTCTCGGTCACTCAGTTCCTTGCTATCTTGGAGGAATTCGAATTGTTGAGCCAATTCACCAATCGTGGTCTTAAGAGATTCTATGGCAGACTTCAAGTTTTCGTTTTTTGATTCACTGCCATCACAATTAACATCTTTGAAAGAAACATGTATCACTGGGTATGCATGCATGAACTCATTGCATATCTTTTGTTCATCCATGATCTTCAATCCATCAAAGAGGTGTTCTTCTTTGCGATGGATGTCAAGGAAGCATTCCAGCATACTCATATTCAATGTTTTGCCAAATCTGCGTGGACGAGTGATAAGCGATACTTTATTCGGCCTTGGATACAACAGTTCCTTGATCATCATTGTCTTATCAACGTAGCAGTAATCATTTGTCCTGATTTCTTCAAATGAACTGAATCCCGAAGGAATTGCTTTTGTCATAACTTTATTCTCTTCCTGCATGCATTCTCTTCTTCTCCGCATACATTGCTTCATCTGCTCTTTCAAACACATCTTCTGCCGAATGATCGATAGAAGGATCATATACAGCACAACCAATCGCTGAAGACAGTCTTTCCCATGGCTGTAGGGATTCATCTTCCCAAGTACTTTGCATTTCTTCCTGTAGCTTTTGCAGGTTATCTCCAAGATTATGCAAACCCTTATCTTTCAATATGATAACAAACTCATCTCCTCCAATGCGATATATCTTAGAGTATCTAAAGATTCTTCTTAGGAGATTATAGTTGTATATGATGTACATATTACCCTTTTCATGACCATATGTGTCATTGGTACGCTTTAGGTAGTTCAGATCTGCCATGATAATCGCAAACCTTGCGATCTTGATGGAAATCTCCCAATCCAGATGTTCCATTGCCTTGACATAAGCAGCTTTGTTTTCTCCTCCCGTCAAAGAGTCCGAGAAGGCGATTTCATCCATCTCCTTGACCTGTTCCCGCATGTCCTCGAACTCATCTGTCTTCTTTGAGATATCAATCGCATAGCGCCTTACATCGTCTGCCAGGGAAGAGATATAGCCCCACAATGTCTCAAGCTCATCCTTGGTGTGGATCTCGGGATCATTGATCAATAGTTCCGAAGGATCTGATCCTCGATAGAACTTATTCTCAAACTCAATGATACTATCCTGTAGTCTACTTAGAGGCAAGGCAATTCTTTTACCCAGCCACCAATACATGACACCTATAATGACGATGGATAAGCCCAACATTGCGACTAGCATGTAAAAGCTAAAATGCACAAAGGCAGCCCCAATATTCCCGATATGCACATCCGCGCATATCAATGCGATAGGATTGCCATGTTCATCAAAGAGCGGTCTGACTGCCGTGTATTTATCGGACATCCGTGTCTCGTCTCTGACATACGTCACAATACGCCTATTGTCCATTCTCTCGTTGAAGTGATCTATCGTCTTCTGGGAAAAAGAAGAAAGATCTGCATCATTGGACATAATCAACCGTAAGACAGAATCCTCCCTGGGCACAACGATATAGACTGCCTCAAGATGATGTGTCTTGACAACCATATTCAATGTCTTGCGGATATATGCGGTAGCGTATGTCTCCATCTGCGTATCAATGTACTTCTGAATGACTTCCCCATCGATCCCGCGAGAAATATACTCAATCGCATCACCCGCATATTCTTCATGTTCTTTGATGACCTCATCGCGATATACAAAAAAACCAACGTTCACCAATACCAGATAAATCAATGCCATGGACAATATCATTGCGCCAATAATCGATCTTCTAAGCTTCTTCTTGCCTTTTGCGCTCTTCTCCACCATTTAGTACACCCCTCTTGCCCGCTTTTACAACCAAGCGCATAATGAAGAATAACAAAAATCATGCCCTCATGCAATACCCTCACAAATGAAACAACTTTCAGAAAACACAAGCATACCCTTGATACATTGAACAATACAGCATACAATATAGAAAGGGGAGGAAATGACCATGACGGAGAAGAATACCGTGATCAGAATAGAAGGAGATTATTTGGACAGAGGAAGAAACACCAATACAGACAACAAGGCATTCGTCCTTGCTGTATCGGGAAAATGGGGCACAGGAAAGTCTTATTTCATGCCATCATTCTATTTCTGGCGATTTATGAATGTATTTTGCTCTATAAATCGCCAAAACAGAAGCATTTTCATGTTCTCTGGCGATTTATAGAGCAATTGAACGCTTTTTGATCGTAAGACCTCGATATGTGCAAAGATGTACAGATTCTTCATATCAAACACATTCAACGCTCTTTCATTTCAGCGCCAGGCTTGATCAGACTTGATCAAACCCATTTATCAATAGCGTTTATACACTTGTTTCGAACTTCTCGGTTTTTCTGGTATTGTTAGCTGAATCTTGTTGGCATTAACCAACGGAGCCAATACCTTTCTCCTTAACGAGTCTTTGTTTGCAAATGCACAGAACTCTTGGATTTCTTGCCTTGTTCTTGTCCGTGTCGTAATAGACGCATGTATTGTTCGCATCCTCTCGCAACCACACCCGTCTCTCTATCTTCCACTATTGGAAGAGGAGCTTTAATCTTCAAGCATTCAGCTTTGATCTTTGCAAAGCCGCGACCCCGAGCCTCTACGTTTCCAGAACGAAAGGAAATATCTGACAACAAGGGATTTCGCTACTTGACCATTCGCCCATGTTAAAGATTTCGAACCGATCATCATACACAGAAATCTGAATCGGAACGTCAGTGGAGTAGTCTTTCTGAAAATTGGTCTATTGACCATAAACGTTTCTACCCTTTGAATATCCTCATAATCAATTAGGGCTTTATAATATCTGCCGAACAAGAGTTTCATGGCTTTATCCACTTGTGAGATGATAGGTCCGTCCACCACGTCGTGATACTGTAAATCATAAGGGATGCGCGTGTCAAATAATCGCCATTCACCAGCATCAAATCAAGAAGAAGAAGTTCATCGCTGACATTTACATCCGCTTCCTCCATTCTATTGTTTTTTACCGCTTTCCTGCGAAACTCCATCAATGCCTTATGGTCAAGTTCTTTAATGCCAACCCCTTTGAATTGGCACTGAATCCCAAGTCAAACCCATCCATTTCAGAAGAAACTTACGCAAATCATAACTGTTCAGATTTCTCAATGTAGAGCCAGATCTCATATACACTAGGTTCTCTGTTTCCATTTGTTTCAGCTATCTTCACCATATCGATTATCCTCTGGGTCATTTGCTTCATAAACTCGAACATCCGCAAGAATTCCCAGCTTATCGATGATCCTTCACGCCGATGTAAAGTGCGCCGCCATGTGTATCCGATA
>OMYM01000525.1 GCA_900315225.1 uncultured Erysipelotrichaceae bacterium
ATATCTGGAACAGATATTTACAATCGTTCCGCATATAACTGCAGGCAGACAATGCAAAATTCTACCTATTTGTGCGTCCAAGTATAATTCGATCTTCGGTTCAGCAACCATGGAGCCGCTTCTTCGACATGGTGCCCAAGCTCATGATCTGAAACTTTCTAATCGTTTATGCGGAAAAAGTTGAAGTGTACAGATAAAACCCCTTGCTGTGTTCGGCAAGGGGGATGTTTATTCGGAATTATGTCCGCCAAGATCACGAAGCAAATGCGAGAAGTTCCGCTTCTGATAAATGATGTTTTGAATATAGACTTCATGGTATTCCTCAAGTACAATGTAGAATATCGCGAAGTTCTTCGCATTCATTCTGCGAATGCCTCTTGTACGCAATGGTTCATCATTCACCACTTTATAGCGTTTTGGCATGTATCTGAGCTTTGAAAGTTGTTGCCTGATGTAAGCAATATAGGAAATTGCCGTTTCGGCCGCAAGTAGTTGGAATGTGATGTAATCATCAATAGCATTCAAATCATTTTCTGCGTCTGCGGTAATGATTACTTTGTATTCATCCATCAAATGTGTTTCCTTTCAAGGTCTGAAAACACTTCGTCCAGCCCTCTGCCTTGCCGCGCGATTGCCTGCTCATAGCTGTGAAGAAGTTTTGCGTCTAGCTGGGCTTTGTCCATGCTTTCGATTGTTTCAGGTGCATTACCCAATGTCATTGGGAAAGGGATTCCTTGCCGAATGATAATCTGCCTGTACAACGCATTGATGACAACGGACACCGGGATGCCAAGCTGTTGGAGAATGCTTTCCGCTTGCAACTTGATATTCTCGTCAATTCTAGCGCTAACTGTTGCGTCTTTGACCATGATAGCCACCTCCTGCGACTAGAATATCATTTTGTAATGCAGATTGCAAGACAAATAGAAAAAAATGATATCATCAATGCCGAAAGGTGTTTGCTTATAGCGTTCAAATGTGACATGCATCAAATATGTGGCACTTATACGGTGGACTCCCAGAAAGTCCATTTTGCATGAATGAAACAAATTAAAAATATCACCTTGGGAATTATACTGGAACAGATATTTACAATCGTTCCGCATATAACTACAGGCAGACGATTCAGAATTCTATCTATTTGTGCGTCCAAGTATAAAAAGACGCTTTCAGCGTCTTTTCAGTTGTCCATCTTTAACATTCTGTAGCCAATCCCGACATGTGTCTGGATGTAGGAAGGGCTGTCGGGTTGGGATTCTAGCTTCTTGCGCAGGGTTGCCATGAAGACACGCAGGGAAGCAACGTTGTTTTCCCATGAGGAACCCCATACTTCCTGGGTAATGTATTTATGGGTGAGAACCTTGCCGCAATTGCGTGACAAAAGGCATAGAAGCTTGTATTCAATCGGAGTTAGGTGGAGTTCTTCGTCTTTGACGTAGGCACATCCTGCCGCATAGTCGATGTGAAGCTGGCCATTGGTGAAGGTGGTTTGGGTTGGGGCATCGGGTTGTTGGTTTAAGCGGCGCATTGTGGCGCGTAGTCTTGCGAGTAGTTCATCAATGGAAAATGGCTTGGTCAGATAGTCGTCGGCACCAGCGTCAAGTGCTTCGATTTTATCGGAATCATCGCTTCGGGCGCTGATGACGATAATAGGCATATTTGACCATGATCGTATCTTGCGGATGACTTCTACGCCATCCAAATCGGGAAGACCTAGGTCCAATAGGACAATATCTGGGTTGTGTGACGTTGCGTCTAGGATTGCGCTATTGGCGTTTGGTGCGGCTATGTAGCGATATCCGCGAGCTTCAAGGGTGACGGACATCAGGTTGCGGATTGGCGCATCGTCTTCAACAATCAATATCAACGGCTTATTCATCTACATTCACCTCCTGTTTTGGTAGCGAGAATTCAAATTCAGCGCCATGGGGCTGGTGGTCTTTGACCCAGATCCTTCCTGCATGGGCTTTGAGTATGGATTGGCATAGGGCTAGACCTACGCCAAGTCCTCGGCGATTGTCTCCTCCAGGATTGCCGGTGAAGAACATCTCGAATATACGTGGCTTTTTGTCATCGGGGATGCCGGGACCATTGTCTGCTACTCGGACATGCACTTCGTTGTCTGCTTCAAATGTATCGATCCAAATCGTGGAACCTTCTGGAGCATATTTGATCGCATTGTCGAGTAGGTTGATCATCACTTGGATGATGAGTCTTGCGTCAGCCTTGACAAATAGCAGTTGGTCAGATTGGTTTCGCTTGACAGTGTAGTTGTCCAATCTTCTTCCCATGTGTTGGATGGCTTCGTTTACCATGTCGTCGATGAGTTCTATGGCCATGTTGAGGTTTAGCTTCCCATCGGTCATTCGACTGGCGGACAACAGGTTTTCCACCATGCCCCTGAGCCATTGGGAGTCGGCGTAAATATCAGAATATAACTGGTGGCGTGTTTTCTCGTCCAGTGTATCGGAACTATTGAGCAGGTTATCGGCACTTACCATGATGGAAGTCAAGGGGGTTCGTAGATCATGAGAGACTGCTCTTAGCAGATTGGCACGTAGGCGTTCGTTCTCTGCCAACATGGCGCTTTCTTCCTTTTCCTTGGCGTTTCTAGCGTTTTCCAAGGCAAGGGAACATTCGCCTACGACTGACGCAAGGACGCTTTGTTCCGAGGCATC
>OMYM01000465.1 GCA_900315225.1 uncultured Erysipelotrichaceae bacterium
ATCCAAGAGAAGAAACAGCGCCATAACAAGACGATGGAGATCGTGTTTGTTGGAAGGCTGTTGCCTTTGAAAAACGTTGATATCATTATTCGTGCCGTCAAGCAGCTCTCGTTTGCATGTCGCTTCACGATTGTCGGCGATGGCGAAGAGATGGCAAGGCTAAGGGAGCTTGCGCAAGGGGCGGACAATATTCGCTTCTGCGGCATGTTGCCAAGGAGTGAGGCAATCGAAGAAATGAAGAAAGCGGACGTGTTCATCATGATCAGTTCGCCAGAGAGCTATGGCTTGGTATATCTAGAGGCCATGGCGCAAGGATGCATTACCGTTGCCGCGAGAGGTGAAGGCTTTGACGGGATCATCAAGGACAAAGAGAATGGTTTTTTGCGAAACCCAGGTTCTGTGGAAGAGGCAATGGAAGCGCTTAACAGCATCCACGCCATGACAGATGTGGAAAGAAGCGAGATGATCGCCAAGGGATATGCGTTAGCATGTTCTTTGACGGAAGAAAACACAGCAAGAATGATGCTTGAAGCAAATGTTTAGGCATTTGGCAAGCGATGAATAGATAGAATGGAGTGGTAATGCGTAGACTAACATACATAGCGATTATATTTATTCTGGTCTGTGGGCTGGTGTTGGCCGCATTTGCGCCAAATACCGCATCCATGGTCTTCAATGGCGTGATGGAAGGAGTATTGTTCTTAGGGGTTGTCTTTGGCGTGCTTCCTGTGACGCAATTCAACCAGGGTTTCCAGCATGGAATCGAAAATATTGCCCGCGCCATGGAAGTGCAGGGAAACTCGACATGGAACGCTGTTTCTCGGCAAGATGATTTCTTCCATCAGAAAGTCATGGACAAGTTGTTCGAGGACTACAAGGCAAAGGTCGCCAGCCAACAGGAAGCCAATCAGATTCTTAGCGACATAGAGGACTATATCAACGAAGATTCATTGTCAATTCGCAGTTGGCAGAATGTTGTGCAACAAGTTCCTAGTACCTTGACAGGTCTTGGCATCCTTGGTACATTCATCGGCTTGATCCTTGGTATCCAGGGCATCGTGTTTAGTTCCGTCGATGCGACATTGAGCGCCGTTGAAACATTGTTAAATGGTATCCGTGTCGCGTTCTATACATCTATTTCAGGTGTCATCCTGTCATTGTTGTTCAATTTCCTGTATCGTATTTCATGGAACTTGATGGAGCGCAACTGTAGCTTGTTCATCGAGATATTCCATCGAAACGTCATCCCTCCCGTAGAGGAACAGGAACGCTATCGGGAACGCAAGGATTTGCGGAAGATCATTGATCTTTTGGAGCAGATTCCAAAGAACCAAGGATTCTCTATGGCGCAAGGCAGGGGCGGCGCACCTGCCGGGAGTACCGGCAACGAGCAGATCCTGATGCCGCAGATCCTGGATGGCTTGCGCAATGGCGAGTTTATCTTCTTCCTGCAGCCCAAGTTTGACTTGAACAGCCGAAAGATCATTGGATCTGAGGCATTGGTGAGATGGAATCATGGAAAGCTTGGCACAGTGTCGCCTGCCGTATTTATCCCAATCCTTGAAAGCAATGGCTATATCACAAAGCTTGACCAACACATCTGGACACAGGTATGCGCCTATATCCGGAAACTGATCGACCAAGGCATTCGCCCGCTTCCCATCGCGATCAATCTATCGAAGACTGATATCCTGGCGATGGATGTCGTGGAATTCTTTGATTCAACGGTCAAGAAATACCGTATTCCACCACGTTTCCTAGAGATTGAAATTGCAGAGAACGCTTATCTACAGGCTTCTAATTCAACGCTTGAGGTTGAGGATCAACTGCGCCAGAAGGGATTCAGGGTCATTATGGATGGCTTCAATGGCGATTATGTGGCGCTAAGCTCTGTCGATGGGCTTTCCCCTGATACATTGAAACTTGACTTGCGACATTTCAACGGCAACCAGAACCAAGGCGCATTGAATGCTGTTTTTGACCAGGCACGGAAGCTTGGCATGGCAATGGCTGTTGAAGGAATTGAGAATATGGAACAATTGAGCATGCTTAGAAAGAGCGGCTGTAGCGAAGGGCAGGGATTCTATCTCTCGCGCCCGGTTGATTTAGCAAGCTATGAAAAGCTGATTGTCGAGGAGAAGAAATCATGAGGCGTAAAAACAAGCAAAACGAAGAAGAATATAACTTCTGGCAACCTGCATCGGATATGTTCAGTGCCTTGATGTTAATGTTCATGTTGATCATCTTGTTGTTGGGCTTGTATTTGATCCAGATTCCAGAGGAAGACGAAATCGACCCAGATCCAGGAGCCATGGCAAATGTCACATATGAACCAGGCGCAACGGAACATGCGGATTGGCAGGAAACCCATGAACCCGATGGAGGAGAAGGCGATGGAACCCAAACACCTGAGCCGACCCCGACGCCAACCCCGACGCCAACCCCGCCCTCTGGAACGGGGCCAGGCGATGACGACCAAGGAAAGGCAGCAGTCTACGTCATGTTGATTGACGCGGAGACCGATAGGACGATCAAGGAAGCTGGCGTTGTGTTTGAACTATATGAACAAGAAGGAACGCTACAGGTGTTGAACACATATTATCCTGAGCGCATTAGCTTTAGGAACTACGAGACAACGGAGCTAGGGACATTCTATTTCCCAGAGAAGCTTATCTTTGGTGATTATTATGTCCACGAGCTGACCGAAGCAAGTGGGTATGATACTTCAGAGAACCAAGCGTTTAGCGTATACGAGGCATACGATTGGCCTGAGCCGTATGTGGTGAGGGTCCCCGTATATCCTTCCAAAAATATTGTCAGGATCAACTGTTTCGACAGTGCAAGCCGACTAGCGGTAACGGGAGGAACATACAACGTTGTCGCGGCAGAGGATATCTTCACGGCAGACGAGACTTTGCGTTATCGGGCGGGCGAAATCGTGGATGAAATCGTATGCGATGAAAACGGCTATGGCGAAAGCAAGGAACTTTACTTAGGAAACTACTTGGTTCGCCAGTCGACGATAGCACCATACTACGCAGGACTAGAGGAAGACAGGGAAGTCGTGATCGAGAAGAAAACAAACGTGCAGCCTGAACTGAACGATATTTCTTGCGAAAAGACAACGCTGAATGTCACCCTTGCGGATGAACTGTACGATACCAGGGGAATCTCAGATGCAACCTTTGTGCTTAGCTCGGACAGTGGCAGATGGACCCCAATGGAGTTGAAAACCGATTCCACGGGTAGCTTTACCGTGGATACCTTGGAAAAGAACATGACGTATAGCCTCAGGCAGATGTCTACCGGTGAAGGCTATGTTTACAGGAATGAAGACGTAACGTTCAATGTCACGAGCGATGGAAGGATCGAAGGGGAATCAACACTAGATCTTACGGTGACCAACCGTTTGATCCGTGTAGCATTGGGCATTACCGATGAATTCAGCAGCGTTCAGGTGGCGGATATCAACTTGGCGTTGTATAATGACAAGGATGAATTGATCCGGACATGGACAAGCTCGGGCAGCGCTTTGACAATCAATGGTTTGACTCCAGGAGCATACTATATTGTCCGTGAAGGAAATACCGACCGACACTACGACATTACAATCCAGGATGTTGCGGAAGTCCAGAATATCAACATTCATACGACATACATCATGCAGTATGTGTTGATTGGCGGCGGCATTGCCTTGGGCGTAGGTGCAGTCGCATTGGCATATACGCTTTTGAACAACCGTAGGAAGAAGAAACAAGCGCAGAACATTGTGAAAGCGGGGTGATTTAATTGGGAAACACCGGGATTCGTATACGCGTTAGCGATGTGTTGTTCGCTATTCAGAAGCGATGGATGTTTATCCTCGGCCTGACCTTTGCAGGAACACTTTTCGGCTTGTTGCTATCGGTTATGACAATGCTGGAAAGTTCGGTACAAAACTATGCGGTTACTGGATCTTTCGCTGTTTCCACAAAGTTCTCAGGTATCTTTCTCAATGGATCTACCAACCCCTCCAACATGGATTTTAATATCTCCGAGGACATGGTCGATGCAGTGCTATACATTATAAAGAGCGACAAAGTCGTCGATGATGCGATCAATGACTCTGGGATATTGAATGTTTCGGTAACACGAGTAAAAAACAATATTACAGTAACCAGATACAGCGACACCCAAGTGGTGGAAATGACGTTGTTGTGGCCTAATGCGGAAGAAGGCCTGATTCTTTGGGGCGAGTTGATCGAAAAAACCAACGTGATTCTTCCTGATACACTGATGATGGGATCTCTGACGGTCATCGACAGCCCTAAGGCAACCTTGATGGGCGTAGGCAACACCAGCAAGCTGATCGCCGTGTTCATGGCGGTCATGGGCATGGCAGCAGGCTTTGCCTATGCGATCATGGAGATGCTGATGCATCCGACATTGATCAGTACCCGTGACGCTGACGAGTATTTTGGCATCGAGACCATTGGCACCGTCCCGTTTGACCCCGCTTACTTTAAAAAGAGGCAATCAATGCTTGTCCAGAGCATGGAGGACTCCCAGGTAGAGCAAAACTATTCTACGGCGGCGTATATCCTGCGCAACCGCATGGGAAACACGGAAGCCAACCATTGTTTCTATGTGACTTCAACGATCCATGGCGAAGGCAGGACAAACGCTGCGGCGTGCCTTGCAATTCAATTGGCCGATATGGAGCATAAGACGTTATTGATTGACTTGGATTTGCGCAATCCTATGATTGGCTCTTTGTTCTTCAATAACGTGGAATATGACCATTCCCTGAACGCCTTATATCGCAAAGAGATCAACGATATCGAGGCAATCTCAAATGTAAGTGCCTATTTAGATGTATTGCCTGCGATGCTTGAACATCGGACGATCATGATTGATGGCGTTATCATCGATATCTTGGAAAGGCTGAAGTCAAACTATGAGTACATCGTCATAGATGCACCTCCCGTTGGCATGGAGGCAGAAGCACTTTCCTTGAACCAGGTCGCCAACATGGCGCTATACATCGTGGGATTCGACAAGGCAACCATACCGCACATCAAGAGCGGTCTGGAGAAACTTGATAAATCCGGCATTCGTGTCGTGGGACTTTTGATCAATGAAGTTCCAAAGAGCGACCAAGTGTCGTCTTCCAATCAGCTGAACGTCAACAATCTCTTTGCCAAGAAGGATGGTGCGAAGTCATCGGAAAAGAAGGGCAAAAAGAAGAAGGGCGCAAAGAAGAAGGGCAAGCCTGCCAAGAAGACCTCGGCAAAGAAAGGCTTGTTTGGACGCAAGAAAAAGGAAGAACAAGCTCCTGAGGAGCCAGAGACAATCGAGGCAGAGGTTCTCGAAGAGACAACGGAGCCAGAACCTGTCGTTGATGAACAGGCGCAAGAACGGGAAAAGCCACAGTCTAAGACTCGTTTCCGCGTCAAGACAATCGATGGGGAGACTGGTGAAGCGGTAGGTAATGCAAGCTTTGATGTCGTTGCGGCAGAAGACATTGTTACAGAAGATGGCAAGTTCCGTTGCTATGCGGATGAAGTCGTTGGCGAGATCAAATGCGATGCGGATGGCAATGGGGAAAGCCCAGATGTCTTCTATGGCAAGTACCTGTTACGCCAAAAAGACGTTCCTCGTTTCTACGGCGGATTGAAGGAAGGCATGCTAATTGAGCTTGTCAAACTCGTTGAAGAACAGATCAGGGTAAAGGTGATTCGCTATGAGCTTACCCAAGTGAAAGTGACTGTCGTCGACAATGCCGGCAATGGCATTCTTGGGGCAGAGTTCATCTTGAAATCCGATCTAGATGCGGAATATGTCACAGACATGAAAGGCGAATTCTGCATCCAGCAGTTGAACAATTCAACGACATACCGCTTGATCCAGAAGTCAACGCTGGACAATCTGCGTTGCGCCGAGGAGACAATGATTACGGTTGACGCGCTTGGCATGGTCGATGGCGATGTGTTCCATGAACTCACGATTGTCAACCCTCCGTTGGATGAAGTCGTGGAACAAGGCAATCCACTCGATGATATTCCATCTGACGACTTTGAGGAGGAAATGCAGGAAGAGCATCCAATCGAGAGACAAAAGGATCAACCAATCATTTTG
>OMYM01000464.1 GCA_900315225.1 uncultured Erysipelotrichaceae bacterium
GCTCAAGGAGTTTGTCAATGCACTGGATCTAGGCGAGCAAGAACGCGGTTTTTTCAGGCATGTTCCGCTCATGAATGGGAAAAATGCGTTGGCGGAAGCGAAAGCTCTTTGTTTTGACGATGAGCTTCAGGCGATCGTAGAGCGTTTGGAGAGACTGGGCGATGGCTTGAAGCGACTGGGCTATGACAATATCGCGTTTGACCTGGGGAAGGCGCCAAGGCTGGAATACTACACCGGCATCATATTCGAAGCATATGTTGAAAACATTGGGACAGCGGTTCTCTCTGGCGGCAGGTATGACGGCATGCTGGCGAAACTTGGCAAGGATTGGCCTGCGTGCGGGTTTGGCGTTAAGCTCGACTATATACTGGATGTTCTTCCTGAGGAAAAGGATGCCACAATCAAGCTATGCTATCCAAAGGAACAGGTGCTTCAGGCACTGGAAAAAGCCAGGGAGCTGCGCAAGGAATACAATGTCGAAATGGTCCCATGGGACAGGGAAGAAATGGAAGTGGAATTATGAGTCTATCGGTTGCGTTGACCAAAGGAAGGCTGGAAAAAGCGGTGGTGGATGCCTTGGAGAGAAAGGGATATGGCATTGAGGCGTTGCGAAGCAAAGGGCGCCAGCTTGTCTTCCAGGACACAAAGAAAGATGTCAGCTATTTTCTGGTGAAATCCATGGATTGCATCACGTATGTGGAACATGGTGTCGCGGACATCGGGGTCGTAGGGAAGGATACCTTGATGGAAGGCGGGGACGACTACTATGAAATGCTGGATCTTGGCATAGGCAGGTGTCGTTTTATCGTTGGCGGAATCACAGGCAACAACCCTTTGGAAAAAAGCGGGCATATCAAGATAGGCACGAAATATCCCAATGTTGCAAGGAGTTATTTCCAATCTTTGGGGATGGACGTTGAAATCATCAAGATCGATGGATCGGTGGAACTTGCGCCCGTCATGGGTTTGTGCGATGGCATCGTGGATATCATGGAAACTGGGACAACGCTAAAGGAAAACGGGCTAGATGTGTTCGCAACGGTTGCCGAGATCAGCGCCAGGGTGATTGTAAACAAGGCGGCGTTCAAGATGAAGCGGGATGAAGTGATGGCGTTTTTAAAGGATATGGAGGAAAGTCATGCTGAAGGAAATTGAAAGAGACAGCGGGAAACTCAGGAAATACCTGGACGAAAGAAGTCAGGAGATATCGGGCGATGTGCTTGTCGCTGCGATGGACATTATCAATGATGTCAAAAAGCGCGGCGACACAGCGCTTAAGGAATTGACGGAAAAGTTCGACAAGGTTAGCTTGGAGGATTTGCGCGTAAGCGAAGAAGAGATCGACGAGGCTATCTCGCATTGCGATGCATTCTTCATGGAATCTATGCAGAAGGCAAAGGAAAATATCGTCTTCTTTCATCAAGCCCAGCTGAGCCAATCCATTCTTCTGCAGAAGGAAATGGGGATCTACCTAGGACAAAGGGTTTTGCCTCTTGACGCAGTAGGAATTTATGTGCCTGGAGGAAGGGCGCAATACCCAAGTTCTGTGTTGATGAACGCGATACCGGCCAAATGCGCTGGCGTGAAGCGCATTGTCATGGTGACTCCTCCGAATAAAAACGGGCTTGTCCACCCTAATATCGCATTTGCCGCAAGATTGGCAGGGGTAGATGAAATCTACAAGGTCGGTGGCGCGCAAGCAATCGCTGCTATAGCGTATGGAACGGAAACCATTTCGCCAGTAGACAAGATTGTAGGACCAGGGAACATTTATGTCGCGGCCGCCAAGAAGCTAGTCTATGGAAAGGTGGACATCGACATGATCGCAGGACCAAGCGAGATTCTGGTCATTGCGGACGATGGCAGCGACCCTTCGTTTGTTGCGGCTGATCTGCTTTCGCAAGCCGAGCACGACCCAATGGCTTCACCGATTCTTCTTGCGACAAGCCAGGCATTGATCGATGCCGTGAACAAGGAGCTTGGAAGACAGTCGGCGCTTTTGCCAAAAAGGCAGATCGTTGAGGCATCCTTGCGCGGCTATGGTAAGTCGATATTGTGCGAGTCCATCGATGAAGCGATTAATTTCGCCAATTCCATCGCTCCAGAGCATCTGGAACTCATGGTTGAAGATCCGATGCGCTACCTGAACCAAGTAAAAAACGCTGGCAGTGTATTCCTGGGCTATTACACATGCGAGTCGATCGGAGACTACTTTGGTGGCACCAATCATGTTTTGCCGACAAGCGGGACGGCACGTTTTTCCAGCGCGCTTGGGGTCGATGCTTTTGTCAAGCGCTCATGCTACTTGTATTACACAAAAGAGGCACTTGAGGCATATGGGGACTATATCGTCTCTATGGCTACGCAAGAAGAGCTTCAAGGGCACGCCAATGCCGTTCTGGCGAGGTTGGGAAAATGAAAGAATTTGCGACGTATGCATCCCATCGGCAGGAAGGCATGCTGTTGAATGCCAATGAATACTCGGAAAATGTAGATGATGCATTGATGGAGAAAATCAAGGATGCGGTGGCGATGGTCATGCTTAACCGCTATCCAGATACAACCCAGGCTGCACTTTTGAAGGCATATTCCAAGGTTGTTGGGCTTGGGGAAGGAATGCTGTTGGCGGGGAATGGATCCGACCAAATGCTAGGATACATGATCGCCAGACACTTAGCCAAAGGAAAGAAGCTGTACACGCTGGCACCGGATTTTTCCATGTACGACTACTATGCAAGCAGTTATGAAGCGGACGTGGTGCGGTTTAAGACCAATGAAGACGGCGATTTTGATATAGACGCATTCATTGAAAAAGGTTTGCGGGAGAATGTCGACATGGTAATATTCTCTAATCCCAACAACCCCACGGGGCATTTTGTCGGCAGCGAGGGGATTGAAAAGATTGCATATGCATTCCAAGACATTCCATTTGTGTGCGATGAGGCATATGTGGAGTTTGCTTCGCTGCCTTCCAGCGTTACATTGATCGAGCGCCATCCCAATCTATTTGTCACAAGGACATTGTCTAAAGCGTATGGATTGGCTGGCTTGCGGGTAGGCTTCCTTTGCGGGAATGAACAAGCAATGCAAAAGCTGAGAGAAGCGTATGTTCCGTACGCGTTGAATTCGGTGTCGATGAAGATCGCTGAAACAGTCTTGGATGCGTGTGGGGACATGCATGAAAGGATTGAGATGATCAAGTCGGAAAGGGAAAAGATGCAGGAATGGCTAAAGGAATGCAGGGGTCTTGAGGCATTTCCTTCCCAGGCGAATTTCATTTACGTCAAGGCGCAAGGCAAGGACAAGTTGATGGCGTTGTTCAAGGACGAAGGGATTTCCGTCAGAGACTATGCGCAAAGCCCATATCTTCGCATTACCGTTGGCTTGCCAAGGGAAAATGAAAGCGTAAGGAATGTCATTGCGAAATACGAGGAGGGCTTATGAGAGCCGCAGTCATTGAGAGAACGACAAAAGAAACATCGATCAAATGTATGTTGAACATTGATGGTACAGGAAGGGGAACCATTGACACAGGCATTGGCTTTTTCAATCATATGATGGAGTTGTTTGCGTTTCATTCCGGGTTTGAATTGACTCTGACATGCAAGGGGGATGTGGATGTGGACGACCATCATTCCATCGAGGATTGCGGTATTGCGTTGGGTCAGGCATTGCACGCTGCGCTTGGCGACAAGCGTGGGATTGCTCGGTATGGGTTTATGTCATTGCCGATGGACGAGACGCTTGCAAATGTGTCGCTGGATATTAGCGGTCGCCCATGTCTTGTTCTGAATTGCCAGTTCCATCGGGAAAAGGTGGGTGAGATGGCGACCGAGATGGTTGAGGAGTTTCTTAGGGCGCTGTGCGTCCATGGCGGATTGACGCTGCATGTGAATGTGCCTTATGGGAAGAACGACCATCATCAGATCGAGGCGATTTTCAAAGGACTTGGAAGGGCGCTGAAAGCCGCCGTGAAAATCGAGGGAGATGCGCTTCCCTCGACAAAGGGGATGTTATGATTGGAATCATTGACTATGGCATGGGAAATCTGAGGTCGGTGGAGAACGCATTGCGTGCGATTGGACAAGAATGCGTCATCTCCAGCGATCTGGAAGTCCTTGGCAAGTGCGAAAAACTGATTTTGCCAGGCGTTGGCGCATTTGGCGACTGTATGAAAAACATCGTGGAAAGAAATTTGAACGGGTTTATCAAGGATCAGGTCGCGCAAAACGTTCCACTGCTTGGGATATGCCTAGGCATGCAGATGTTGTTTGAGAAGAGCTATGAAAAAGGAGAACATGAAGGATTTGGTTTCATGAAAGGCGAAATCAGGCGGATGGAAACCAGTCTGCCGGTTCCCGAAATTGGTTGGAATAACCTAGAGTGGGCGCAAGACCACCCATTGCGCGGCTTGCTTTCTCCTCGTGCGCATGCATATTATGTGCATTCATATTGCGCCATGGGATATGACAACGAAGATCTGGTGTGCTACTCGATGTACGGGGATGTCTTGGTTCCTGGATTGGTCGTGAAAGGAAATGTCATGGGGACGCAGTTTCACCCCGAAAAGAGTGGGGAAGACGGCTTAAAAATCTTAAGATACTTTGCGGAGGTGTTTGAATGATTATTCTGCCTGCAATTGATATGATCGCTGGCCAGCCAGTGAGACTGGTACAGGGAAACTACGAGGAAAAGACAGTTGTTGCTTCATCTGTCATTGAAACGGCACGCCACTTTGAAAAAGACGGAGCCAAATGGATACACATGGTGGACCTTGATGGTGCCAAGGCGGGGCATCCAGTCAATGACGCATTGATTGCCGAGGTTGCTTCAGAAACTGGCTTGCTTGTTGAAGCGGGAGGAGGAATCCGCTCCATGGAAGACATTGAGTGCTATCTTTCCAAAGGTGTCAAACGCATTATCCTTGGGACTGCCGCGATCAATGACGAGTTGTTCCTACGCCAAGCGCTTTGCGCCTATGGCGATGCCATCGCCATAGGCATGGATTGTAAAAATGGCTATGCGTGCGCAGATGGCTGGCTTTCGACTTCCAGCCTCTATTATTTGGATTTTGCGAAACGGCTTGCGTCAATGGGCGTAAAAAACATCATTTTCACGGATATCTCAAAAGACGGGACGCTCAAAGGACCAAACTTTGAGATGCTCCGAAACCTTTGCGAGGCGGTGGATGTGGATATCACTGCTTCAGGGGGCGTCAAGGATATCGAGGATATCAAGGAGCTTGCTCGGATGGGGCTTTATGGTGCCATTGCGGGCAAAGCCATCTATCATGGGTCGCTTGATTTGGCTGAAGCGATCAAGGTGGTCGCATGATCAAGAAAAGAATTATACCTTGCTTGGATGTGAAGGACGGCAAGACGGTCAAAGGGGTGAATTTCGTAGGCTTGAAGGAAGTTGGCGATCCGGTTGAGCTGGCGAAGAAGTATTATGCGCAATCAGCTGATGAGCTTGTGTTCTTGGATATTACCGCTACCCATGAACATCGCGACACCATGGTTCACATTGTGGAGAAGGTTGCGGAAAACATATTCATGCCGTTTACAGTTGGCGGCGGGATCCGCACAACCGAGGATATTAGAAAGATCCTGCGCGCTGGGGCGGACAAGGTTTCCTTGAATTCCGCAGCGGTAAAAAATCCTGAACTACTGGCTGATGCGGCATCGCAATTTGGCGATCAATGCGTTGTCTTGGCAGTCGATGGACGTATGCGTTCGGATGGCAGCGGGTGGAACGTCGTGATACATGGCGGGCGAATTGACACGGGGATCGATGCATTGGAATGGATTGAACATGGTGTCTCGAAAGGAGCGGGAGAAATCTTGCTTACATCGATGGATGCAGATGGGACGAAAAAGGGCTTTGATATTCCATTTCTCAAGGCGGTTCGCCAAAGAGTACATGTGCCGTTGATTGCCTCTGGTGGATGTGGTTGCCTAGAACACTTTGCCGAGGTGTTTGAAGAAAATGCGGCAGATGCCGCCTTGGCGGCTTCGTTGTTCCACTATGGCGAGCTGACGGTTGGTCAGGTCAAGGAATATCTGGATGAAAGGGGGATTCCAGTAAGATGGTGAAGATTGACTTTGCTAAAGGAGACGGGCTTGTTCCATGCATTGTCCAGGACGTGGACAACGGTGATGTGCTGATGCTTGGTTACATGAATGAAAAAAGTCTTTCTATGACAATTGAAACAGGCTTGGCTACCTATTGGTCGCGCTCAAGGCAAGAGCTTTGGGTCAAAGGTGAGACAAGTGGGCATTACCAGCATGTTGAAAAGATTCTGGTGGATTGCGATGAAGACACCATTCTCTTGAAGGTCAGGCAGGATGGGGCGGCATGCCACACGGGAAAGCGCAGTTGTTTCTACCGTGATATCAATGGGGAGGAAGTGCTATGAATGAGTTGATGGAAATGTATGAAACGATCCTAGAACGCAAGGAATGCCCGGAAGAAGGAAGCTATACGAGCTACCTGTTCAACAAAGGGGTAGAAAAGATACTGAAGAAAGTCGGCGAGGAGTGTACCGAGGTGGTGATTGCCTCAATGGGCAACGATGAGGATGAGATTGCGAATGAAATCAATGATCTTGTCTACCATCTACTGGTTTTGCTGGCGGCGAAAGACATACCGCTTTCAAAGATCCAGGAAGTCATGGCTCAGCGCAACCAAAAGACGCACAATCTGAAGGCGGAAAGAAAACCTGTCGTCAACCTGTAGAAAGGGTTATACTGTAATTATGAAAAAGACAATATTTGCGGGCACCTATACTGGAAACGGGAGCGAAGGGATCTATCGCTTTGACTTTGAAGATGGGATTCTTTCCAATCCAGCATTGTTTTGCCCTATAAAAAACCCAAAATATCTAAATTATACGGATGGCGTTATAGCAACGACTTGCGATCTTGAGAATGGCTCGGGAGTGGCATTGGTGGATGGCAATGGCAAGATCATTGACTCGCTTGCGTTTGAAACAGGCACGAGCTGCTACATTACTAGAAAGGACAACGCGTTGTATACAGCCAATTATCATGCCGGAACCTTCAGCATCATCGATATTGTCGATGGCAGGCTGAAGTTTAACAACAGTGTCAAGATTCAAGATGGGGCAGGCTGCCACCAGGTGATTGCGCACAATGGCAAGCTGTATGTGCCAAGCCTTTTCCTTGACAGAATCGTCATTGACGATGGTGAACGCTTCAAGAGTATTCGTTTTAACCAAGGGACAGGACCGCGCCATGGCGTTGTCACAAAAGATGGGAAATATCTCTACCTTGTTTCGGAGCTTTCCAATGAGCTGTTTGTCATTTCGCTTGAAAACAATGAAATTCTTGCGAGTACGTCAGTGTTGCCTTGTGGCGAGAAGCACAAGAGGGACACGGCGGCGATTCGCTTGAGCGAAGACGAGAAGCATGCGTATGTCTCGACAAGGACACTGGATATTGTCACGGTCATTGAAATGAACGATCATATCCCGAATGTCATTCAGATTGTCGACTGTGGCGGCAAGCATCCAAGGGATTTCATTTTGCTGGATGGCTATCTTCTCTGCGCAAACCGTTTTTCTAACAATGTGGTTTCCTTTGCTATGCACGCAGATGGGACAATTGGCAGAAAGGTCTCGCAGGTTACGGTTCCTCAGGCTGTATCGCTGGTATATTGACAAGGTGAAAGGGAAGGTTTGTAGCCTTCCCTTTGAATTTGATTGGGTTTTATGCGCCAAATATCGCAAGAACCACGAGGAAGAAGAAGCCACCGCAAATGAACGCTGCCAAGAACGTGCCATGATGCGTGGAATCGCTTGTGTTGATCTCGGTCTTATCGAAATCGCGGTAATAATCGTAGTCTTCTTCAATGTTGAAACGCCTTTTTTCTGCCATTGGTTCTTCATTGCGCTTGGAAAGCAATAGGACCAAGAGGGTGGAGATGGCGCAAGCTGTCATCATCTTGAACATGACCTATACCTCCTATGTGCCTATATTGTTCCATGCTGAAAATGAATTTATTTTTGAACAATGAAGAGGTGATTATAGTGCTTCGAAAAGTTAAGCCGCACGCATGGAAGATCGTTTGTACACAGGAACGATCAACTATCTGGAACAGATATTTACCGTCGTTTCGCATCTAGCTGTAGGCAGACAAAGCAGAATTCCACATAATTGTGCTTCTGAGTATACTATAATAGATGAGAAAGCAAGAGGAAAAGAAATGATAGTGTTTGAAAGCGACTATAGCGAGGGATGCTTGCCAGAAATACTTGAAAGAATGAAAGAGACAAATTTGGTGCAGGTTTCTGGTTATGGCAATGATTGTTTTACGCAGAGCGCTGTAGAGCGCATACGAGAGGCATGTGGATGCCTGCAAGCGGATGTGAGGCTGTTAGCTGGAGGAACGCAAGCCAACCAGGTGGTCATTGATTCCATGCTTGAGAGTTTTGAAGGCGTTATAGCGACAGATACTGGACATATCGCATGCCATGAGGCAGGCGCAGTAGAGTTTACTGGTCATAAAGTGTTGACTGTTCCCAATCATGACGGCAAGATGAAAGCAGGTGATTTAAAGAACTTGCTGGAGACATTCTATGGCGATGGAAACCATGAACACATGGTGTATCCTGGAATGGTGTATATCACGTATCCGACAGAGTATGGAACGTTGTACAGTCGCGATGAGCTGCTTGCCATTGGCCAGGTGTGCAGGACATACGAGATTCCTTTGTATTTGGATGGTGCCAGGCTTTTTTATGGGCTTGCGGCGTGCAGGGACGTAGATTTGAAGCTGATAGCGGAAGTTTGCGATGCATTCTATATCGGCGGGACAAAGGCAGGAGCGCTTTTGGGTGAAGCGGTTGTTTTTACCCGCAAGGTGCCTAGCCATTGGATGACGCGAGTCAAGCAACATGGCGCGTTGTTGGCGAAGGGAAGGGTGGTTGGCATACAGTTTGACGTCATGTTTGAGGACGACCTTGCATTGAAGTATGCGCGCAATGCCATCGAACTCGCGCGGTATATGAAGGAGGAACTTGTGCGGCTTGGCTATCGGCTGCACATGGATTCCCCAACCAACCAACAGTTTTTCGTCCTGTCCGACCAAACGATTGCACGTTTGAAGGGAAAGGTTGGCTACAGTTTCTGGGAAAAAGTGGACGAAGGACACACGGCGATCCGTCTTGCTACAAGCTGGGCAAGCACAAGAGAGAATGTGGATCGTCTGATGGAAGCAATGAAGGAGGCATTATGAAAAAGTTTTTAGTGATCGCTTTGCTGGCAATGTCAATGGGTTGTACGAAGAGCGAAAGCGGTGCAAGCACGGTGCAGGAGATTGTTTCGTCCGCTCCAGCCCCGACAGCGACACCAGCGCCCACGCCGTTGCCTGTGACAACTCCGCGTCCTGATGACATGGAGCCGATTCAGCCACTGGAAATTAACGTTTCACAGGTACAGGTGGAGGACAAGGTGTTTGCCTTGGGCGATAAGATTGAAGATGTCATAGCCTTGATCGGTGAACCAAAGTATGTATCTGAATTAGAGGATGGAAAGATATACCTGTATACAGACTTGGAGGTTACCGAGCGAAATGGCAAGGTTGTGGATGTCATGCTACTGAGTGATCGGACTAGGATTGCAGGGGAAATCACGTTTGGCACCTCTTTGGATCTTGTCAAGGAAAAACTAGAAGGCGTGCAAGAGATCATCGGTGGGTATAGCTACAATGGCTACGAAGGGATTGTGGCGGAGTTTTATACCAACGATGGGGAAACAGTTGGTGGAATTCATGTGTATTTGCCATGAAATAATGGTCTATGATCGCGTTTTTGTTATAAAATATAATTTGCTCTAATGACAGGAAGGGGGGTTGTATGCAAGACAAGGATTTGCAAAAACTAAGGCGTGCGGATCTTTTGGAAATGCTGGTTGAACTCAGCCGGGAAAATGACACTTTAAGAAAACAACTTGCGGCAGCCAATGCAGAAATCGCAAATCGTGAAATAATGATCCAGAATGCCGGCAGCCTTGCCGAGGCATCTATGCGCATCAATGGAGTCTTTGAAGCAGTGCAGAAAGCAGCCGATCAATATCTTGACAACATACGTCACTTGGCAACGGGCGAAAGGGTGCAGCCTGCGCCGATGGAGTTGCCGAAGGAATCGTCCGCCGCAAGGCTTGGTGCTAGCGTGTTAAACGCTGCAGCCCATGGCGCGCTGGACACATCAAAGAGGTCTTTGGCGCAAAGGACGCAACAGGCTAGTGCAAAGACGGAACCAACGCGTACATCCACGGCAAGAGCGAACACTGGAAAGCAGGTTCAGCCAAGCCAGCCAGTGACGCAACGCACAGCCACCAAGACCCCAGGGCAACAGCCAGCGCGTGTCAGGCAGCCGGCAGTGCTGCCCAAGAGATCGGGAAACATTACGGCAGCGCAACAGGCTATGCCTGCGGGGACATCGCACTCTAGCGAACAACGTAAAACTTCCCAAGCTCAAAAAGGTCCACAGCAAAATATCGCCTTGCCTAACGCAGCCGGTACAAGGCGTGCAGGAGCAAAGCCTGCTTCTGCCGTATCGCAAAATGTAGACGGGGGCAGCAAAGATGCTAAACATTAAAAAAAACACTGGAAAAGGTCGCCAGAAAAAAGGAACCCAGAGGAATGGCAGGCGTGAATTGCCTACGACAAAACAGCTGGAAAACGAGCTTGACCGTGAGAAGTACAAGTCGCGCTATGCCAGTGCCGTTAGAAGCACTATTTATATCTTGGTTACGGTCGCTGCGTTTGCCGTTCTTGTCGCAACCCTGATGCTTCCAGTGTTTAGGATCTATGGGAAATCGATGAATCCGACATTGAAAGAAGGGGATGTGGTTGTCGCCGTGCGTTCCACCAGGGTGGAACATGGTGATTTGATTGCTTTCTATTATAACGGTAAACTTTTGGTAAAGCGTGTAATCGCCATTTCTGGCGAATGGGTGAATATCGACGAGGAAGGAAACGTATATGTGAACAATGAGCTTCTGGACGAGCCGTATCTAACAGAAAAGGCATATGGAACCGTAGATATCACCTTGCCATACCAGGTGCCAGATGGTGCGATCTTTGTCATGGGGGATCACCGTTCCACGTCCATTGACTCTAGAACAAAACAGATTGGTCCGATCCAAGAGGAATACTATGCTGGCAGATTAATCATGCGTGTGTGGCCATTAGATAGCCTTTCTGAGGTGAAATAACATGAACCTAGTAAGGAAAGTGTTGTCATGGTTGTTGTTGGTCGCTGGATTTGCAGCGATTTTCCTTGGAATTCGGCTTGGCATGGCCATGATGCATGGTGAACAAGAGCAGGGTTATTTGGCAACCGAGATGGCAGATGTCATATACGATTGTTTTTCTGAGCCGCAGCGCGCCACAATCAATCGCGAGTTAGAAGGAAAGTCAATGCCTGCCGTAGAGTACAACGGCTTCAACGCAATTGGATATTTGACGTTTCCTTCGCAGGCAACGGCATTTGCCGTGCAAGCAAGCTATGAATCTTATGAAAAGGTTCCTCGCTATGTTTCAGGAGCAGCTTCCAATGGTACATTGCGTATTTCAAACGTTGATGTCCAACAGCTTGCGGTAGGGGATGTGGTTGTTTTTACGGATGTTTTTGGAAGGCAATATGTCTATGCCGTCGAGGGAATTAGCACGCAAAGGGAGGAGGAAGCCAAGGCGGATCTTATTCTGCTTGCAAATGACAATACCCAGGCGATATGCATGGAGGCAATAAATCCGTGAAGCGCAATAATAACCGGAAAAAGGGAATTTCCTCCGATTCCAGATCAACTCTGGTTTTGATGGTTCTATTTATCGTAGGCATTTCCTTGCTACTGTATCCATCGGTTGCGGACTATTGGAACAGTTTCCATCAATCGCGCGCTATTGCGGGATATGTTGAGCAAGTCGCTAACATGGACAATGGATATATGGAGCAGATGGTTACCGAGGCGCAAGGGTACAACGCTATGCTGGTAGGGAACCAAGACCGCTTCAGTCCTAGCGAAGAGCAGAATGAATATTATAACTCGTTGCTAAATATCACCGGAACGGGCATCATGGGATATGTCAAGATTGACAAAATCGGTGTATCTTTGCCGATATACCATGGAACCGATGATTCGGTTTTGCAAAGGGCAATCGGGCATATCGAAGGAACTTCCCTGCCAGTTGGAGGCACTGGGACGCATTGCGTCATATCTGGGCATAGGGGATTGCCTAGCGCCGTTTTGTTCACGCATATTGATGAACTCCAGCAAGGAGATGAGTTTGAGCTTGAGGTTCTTGGTGAAACATATACATACTTGGTGGATTTGATCAGTGTCGTTGAGCCGCATGATGTTTCCTTGTTGGAAATTGATCCGCTTATGGACTATGTGACGCTTGTAACATGTACCCCATACGGCATCAATACACATCGTCTTCTTGTTCGTGGGCATCGCATTGACACAGAAATTATCTACCGTGTATCCGCTGATGCAATCCAGATGGATCCTGTATATGCTGAATTAGTGATCGGCGGAGGCGTATTGTTTGTGCTGCTGATTACATTGTTAATAAGGCATCGTCCTGGCAGAAAAAAGAAACCGATCGATGACGATGATTCTTTCCTGCCTTGGGAAGATGATGAACCAGATCTACCCGAAAGAGTCCAAACAAGACGTGCTTCAGCTGGCAGAAGCTGGTCATCATCCGCGCCGAGTGTGCGAAGAAGAAAATAAGGGTGCTTGCCTGGGACAAGCACGCTCATTGGATAAACAAAGAAAGCGAAGCACTGTGCTTCGCTTTCTTTGTTTCCAGATGAGGGGTTCTCTTTATCCTAGGTCAATGACTTGGCTTTCAATCGATATATGAAAGCAGGCAGACAATGAACGATTCCACATATTTCCCGCTTGGCGAACCTACATGGTTGCTTCCGTTTCCTTGAATATCACATTGTTGAATTCCTCCATGAAATGTTCAAATGAAGTTTTGACATTCTCATAGACGAAGCAGGATTCCTTGAATAATTAGAGTACTTTCCTACGATTGACAAAGATTTTTCGGTTGGATATATTAAACAAAATGAGGTGTTTAACATGAAAGTAAAAGAAGAAAAAATCAGAAAAGGATATACACGGATCACAGTGGAAATAGAGAATGAAAAGTTTATTAGCGCATGCAAAAGGGCATCCGTTGAGATATGCGGGAAGCTTTTGAAAGAAGATGGTACTCCCATGACCATGAAGGAAGCGGCGGGGATGTATGGCATGGCGATGTTTCATTCCAAGGCTTCGTCCATGTTGATACAGGAGACGCTGCCTTTGATCTTAGAAGAAAAAGGCATGAAAGATAATTATGGAGTAGCGACTGATGTCATCCAGATCGGCGATCAGGCGGATTTGATTTACACCGCAGTGGTGAATTTGGAACGATCTAAGGAGACGGATGCATGATTTCTCTTTGCCCCAAAAATGCTTGTCTTCAGGAAAGCATGGGTGAAAATGAATGAATAACATAGTGATAGGCATTTTGGCGCATGTTGACGCTGGAAAGACAACTTTGATCGAAAGAATGCTTGTTCGCTCCAAGGCAATCACTAAGGCTGGAAGTGTGGATGACCGCAACACGGTCTTGGATTTTGATGGTCAAGAGAGGAAACGTGGCATAACAATCTACGCCAAGGAAGTGGACTTTGTCTACAAGGACACGCATGTGTTTGTGATCGATACCCCAGGGCATGTGGATTTTTCATCGGAGATGGAGCGAAGCCTACAGGTCATTGACATTGCTATTATGGTTGTCAATGCCAGGGAAGGGTTGGAAAGCCATACGGAGACAATCTGGAAATGCCTTGAGCATTATCAAGTGCCTACGATTATCTTTGTTAATAAGATGGATCTGCAAAAGAATATCGATGTTCCAGAAGAGGATACGCACAAAGAGATCATGAATGAGCTTCATAGGCGTTGTTCACCTAATTGCATCGATTATTGTGCAGAGGATCGGTTAGACCAGCTTGCTATGACATCGGAGGAAATGCTGGAGACGTTTGTCGAAAACATGGCCATCCCGGATCATATGGTCACAGAAGCTTTATATGCGCGCAAATGCTTCCCGGTTGTTTTTGGCACGGCATTGCATGACGAAGAGTATTCGTCTTTTGGTGAGGCGACAAGGGTCGACAGGCTCCTGGATCTTGTTGATGGTTTTTCGGGCTTCAAGGAATATGGCGATGAATTTGGCGCAAAGGTATATAAGATCACATACGATGATCAACGCACAAGGCTGACCCATGTGAAGGTGACAGGCGGTACTTTGCAGGCAAAGCAGCGTATTGGAGAGGATGAACAGGTTGATCAGATTCGCATGTATTTTGGCGACCGCTACAGGGATGCAAAGGTTGTCGAGGCTGGCATGGTGTGCGCAATCAAAGGGTTGGTGAAATATGAGGCGGGGCAGGGGATTGGGTGCGAGCCTGATGGTGCCAAGCCTGTCTTGTCCGCGTACTTGGACTATGAGCTGATACTGCCTGATGGTGCCAATGCCTTGAACATGGCGCGCATTTGCCGAGAGATCGCGGACGAGGATCCGACCTTGGAAATCAATCTGGATGAAAAGGCGCGACAGATCCATGTGCGTATCATGGGTGATATGCAAAGAGATGTGCTTGCGCAGAAAATCTATGAGCGTAGCGATGTACATGTCGGTTTTGGCAAGGAGAGAATCATCTATTGCGAGACGATTTCCCAATCGGTTGAAGGATATGGGCATTTTGAACCATTGAGGCATTACGCCGAAGTACATGTAAGGCTTGATCCTTTACCTAGGGGAAAAGGAATTGTTGTTGAATCTGAGTGTCCAAGCGATATGTTGCCTATGCATTGGCAAAAGTCAATTCTTTCCAATCTTTCGCATAAGAGGCACAAGGGTGTTTTGACTGGTGCCGATTTGACTGATGTCAAGATTGTTTTGACTGCTGGCAGAGGACATCTCAAGCATACTGAAGGCGGGGATTTTCGCCAAGCTGCCTTGCGCGCTGTGCGTCAAGGGTTGATGAAGGCAAATAGCCAATTGCTGGAGCCATATGTTTCCTATACCCTGAGCATTCCGGCGCAATATCTTGGAAAAGCATTGGCAGACCTAGAGACGAGGAAATGCTCGATGCAAACGGAAGAGGCAGGCGAGAAGATGATCGTGAAGGGACGAGGAAGCTTGCGCCATTTGATGTACTACGCCAATGATGTGAGGGTCTATTCCAAAGGAAAAGGAAGTTTTGGCTGGATTCCAGACGGATACGATGTATGCGAGGAAATGGAGAAAATCGTCATGGATGCCTGCTATGATCCCGAGGCGGACTTGCGCAATCCGACTGGTTCGGTTTTCTGCGCGCATGGTGCGGGATACTATGTCCCTTGGGATGAGGTGGAGGAACACCTTCACATCGACATTGCCAAGGATTCTTCCTTTTCTTCGTATTACAGGTCAACCTACAAAGTGACGGAAAACGACTTGATGGCTATCCTGCAAGCTGCCGGGGGAAAAAACAAGAACGAAAAGAAAAAACCAAAGCCTAGGAAAGAGGAAGAGGATAAGAAAAAACAAAAGCCAACGCAGGCTTCCCATCTTGCGCCATGCTTGATCATCGATGGATACAATATGATGTATGCCTGGGATGAGTACAAGGAATTGGCACGCGAGGATATTTCATATGCGCGCGACAAGCTTTCCGACTTGATTTTTAACTATCAGGGATTTACAGGTGATCTAACGATTCTTGTTTTCGATGGCTATCGTGTCAAGGACAACATAGGCTCGGTTTTCACACGAGGGAATCTTATGATTGTGTATACGCGCCATGACCAGACGGCAGATGCATACATAGAAAAACTGACATTTGACTTAAAAGGGAAATACCAGATGACGGTGGCGACCAGTGATGCGCTGGTGCAAAATGCTGCTTTTGCGCATGGCGCGTTGCGTATGAGCGCAAGGGAGCTAGAGACACGGATACAGCTTGCAATGGGAAAGCTTGAGTTTTCGATTTGATATGGAGGAATAAATGAAATACAGTGCAGTGGTTGTGGCGGCTGGAAGCGGCACGCGCATGGGGCTAGGTTATAACAAGGTATATGCTGTTTTGGATGATGGGCGCACGGTGCTGGAGAGGACACTGGGCATTTTCATGGATGATCCGGATTGCGTTCAAGTTGTCGTTGTTTGCGATGCAGGTGAATTTCGCAAGCATGTGTTCCATGACCAGCCAGGAAAGATCACCTTGGCAAGCGGTGGCGCCACTAGGCAAGAAAGCGTGGCCAATGGCTTAATGGCTGTTGTGGCGGATACTGTCATGATTCATGATGGCGCGCGACCTTATCTTGGCGCGGATTGCCTTGAGCGTTTGAAGAAAGCAATGGAGACCGAAGATGGTGCGTTGTTGTGCGTGCCTTGCAAGGACACGGTCAAGCATGTCGAGGATGGTTATGTCATAGAGACATATGAGCGCAATACAATCATGGCGGCGCAAACGCCTCAAGCGTTTGCGACAAAGATCATCTTGGAATGCATGATTAAATCCTTTGCGGAAGGGTATGCATGCACAGACGACAGTTCTTTGTTTGAACGCTATGGATATAAGGTGAAAGTAGTGGAAGGGAGTTATGCTAACTTTAAGCTAACCACGCCCGAAGATCTTGCAAAAGCAGCCTGAGGCTGCTTTTTTTGAGGGTTTTTCGTTTTTGGGGCAATGGTATAAGCAAAGGAGGATTGCTGGAAATGAAATGTCCGAGATGTTTAAACGAAGACAAGAGCTATTTTGCCAAGGGACATAAAGGTTGGTATTGTCGCAAATGCATATCATTTGGACGCGTTATGCTTGAGGAAAGCAATGCGCCGGTGTCCTTGCATGAAATCAAGGATGAAGCAGAAGAATATTCCTTGAAATACCCACTTACCCCAAGGCAAAAAGAGATATCCGATGCGTGCCGAAAGGAGGCATGGCATGGCGATGTGTTGTTGCGATGTGTGTGCGGGGCGGGAAAGACGGAAATGGTTGTCGGGGTTGCGGCTGATTTCCTGAAGGCAGGAAAAAAGGTTTGCTTTGCAATTGCCCGCAGGCAGGTTGTCCTAGAGCTTGGCGCGCGCCTACAGGAGTATTTTCCTTATGCGGATGTTGCGACAGTGTGTGGTGGTCACACAGATCATTTGGATGGGGATTTAATCGTCTGCACGACACATCAGTTATATCGATACTATGGTGCCTTTGACCTATTGATCCTTGATGAGCCAGATGCATTTCCTTTTCGAGGCAGCGATGTTCTGCACGGGATAGCGAAAACAGCTTGCCGAGGTCATACTGTTTATTTGACAGCTACCCCAGACGCTGAATTGCTAAAAGCGGTGGAAACGGGAAAGATGAAAGAACTTGTGCTTAGCCAACGTCCCCATGGCAAGCCAATTCCAGTGCCTTCTGTCAAGGTTGGACCAATGTTCCTGTGCTTGTCATGGCTCATCGATTGGCTTGGCAAACATGATGCGCATCCAAGGATGGTGTTTGTGCCAACGATTGCGATGGCTAAATATCTTCAGATATTTATCAGCTTGTTCATGCCATGTCATGCGTGTACATCCAAAACGGAGGACAGGGATGAAGTTATTGCTCGTTTTCGCCAAGAGGAAAACGGAGTGATTGTTGCAACGACGGTATTGGAAAGAGGGGTGACGATACCTCGGGCGGATATCTGCGTCTACATGGCGGACCATGGCGTCTTCGATGAAGCGGGGCTGATTCAAATGGCGGGCAGGGCAGGAAGAAGCTTTGAGCATCCAACGGGAGATGTGGTGTTTTTATGCGGCAGTCGCAGCAGGCTTGTCGAAAAGTGCGTGAAGACTTTGCAGGAGGCAAATGCATGCGTTGCTTGATGTGTGGGAAGGAAATGGGAGGCGGTGGCTTGCGCGACATTATTATTGGTGATGATGAATTGTGTCAGGAATGCCGCAGCATGTGGATCAAGAAACGTCTTGCATTTGTCTTTGAAGGTGTCCAGGCAACTGCCTCGTATGTGTACAACGATGCTTTTTCATCTTGCTTGATCCAATACAAGGAACTGTGTGACGAAGCTTTGAGAGATGTTTTTCTGCATGAAGAAAAACAATGGCTTAAACGCCGTTATAAGGGATATGCAATATGCTTGATGCCCAGCTCGCTGTCCAAGCGAAAGGAAAGGGGGTTTGACCATCTTGAAGGAATCTTTGGGTGTCTGGGCATGAAAATGCTTTCGCCATTCGAAAAACATAGCGAAGCTTCGCAGAAAAAGCTGTCTTCAAAAGAACGTCTTGCGATGTCAGAGGCGATCATTCTGAAGCCAGACGTTGTCTTGCCTAGGAAGATTCTGTTGTGTGACGATACGATCACTACTGGCTCAACGATTAAGGGAGCGTTGCGGCAGATTGATTGTGTTAAACATTGTGTGAAAATATACTGCGTGAGCGCAAACAAGAGCTGGCATGGAATAAAAACGCTTTCCTCGCAATATCAAAATGGATTGAACAGAAGCAAAAAAAAGCGCTAAAATCAAAGCGCGAGGGGTGTAGGGAACCACGCTTACAGGTGCCGCTTGGAAAATAGATTCGCATGGGCATCAAGTCCTGCTCTTTCCGTTGGTGGTGAATGTTGGTCCCTGTTGTGGATCTGCGGCATAAAATATAATTATGATCCAATCGCAAAGAAACCATATGCACGGATTATCGAAAGAACCCGCATAAATTGCGTTTTGTCAACTGTAAGGATATAATAAATTGGCTTTTGAAGGAGGAATTTGAGATGAATGTCTTGTCAAGACTGTTCAATGAAGACGCTAGGAAACTGAACCAGGTGAAGAAGAAAATCAAGCCTGTCTTGGATGCTGAACAGAAATTTAGAAACATGAGCGATGAAGAACTACAGGGGATGACCGAAAAGCTTAAGGCAAGATTAAAGAACGGCGAGACACTCGATGATATTTTTGTGGATGCGTTTGCGACAGCAAGAGAAGCTTGCTATCGTGTATTGGGAACGGATGAGAACGGGGTGTTTCATGAGGATAAGGCGGAATTCCCGTATGAAGAGCAGCTGATTGGCGCGGCGATCATGCAAGGCGGCGATATCGCCGAAATGAAGACTGGCGAAGGAAAGACGTTGACTTCCGTCATGGCGGTTTATCTCAATGCCTTGGAGGGAAATGGCGTTCATGTCGTGACTGTCAATGAGTATCTAGCGCAGCGTGACTCGGAGTGGATGGGAAAAATCCACCGTTGGCTTGGTCTTACCGTTGGCTTGAACCTCAGGCAGATGAGCAAGGCGCAAAAGCGTGAAGCATATCTTTGCGATATAACATATACGACAAACAGTGAACTAGGATTTGACTATTTGCGTGACAACATGGTCAAGAGCGTTGGTGAACGCGTATTGCGCAATTTGAATTTTGCGTTGATCGATGAAGTGGACTCCATTCTGATCGATGAATCAAGGACGCCATTAATCATTTCAGGCGGAATGAAGGAAACAGCCAACTTGTATCTACAGGCAGATCGGTTTGTCAAAAAGCTCAAGAAGGACCAAGAGTATGAAATTGATGTCAGGGCGCGCAATGTGCAGCTGACGGAACGCGGCGTTGCCAAGGCAGAGCGCGCATTCAGGGTCGAGAACCTTTATGATTTGAGCAATACCCAGAAACTTCACCACATCAACCAAGCGCTCAAGGCAAACTACATCATGACCCGTGACATCGATTATGTCGTTGATGAAGATGCCGATGAAATTGTCATCGTTGACCCAAACACAGGTCGTCTCATGAAGGGAAGACAATGGTCGGATGGCTTGCACCAGGCGGTAGAGGCGAAGGAAGGGATTTCCATCAAGCAGGAAACAGTGACGCTTGCGACAATCACCTATCAGAATTTCTTCCGTCTGTACAACAAATTGGCTGGCATGACGGGAACAGCGAAAACGGAAGAGGAAGAATTCCTTGAGATCTACAATATGTATGTTTTTGAGGTTCCAACGCATAAGCCTGTTATCAGACAAGATATGCCAGATGCGATATATGGGACAAAAAAGGCAAAATTCGAGGCGCTTGTCAAGGAAGTAAAAGAGCGTCACGAAAAAGGCCAGCCAGTATTGGTGGGTACGATTGCCGTCGAGACATCTGAGTTGATCGATCAAATGCTAAAGGATGCCAAAATCCCGCATGAGGTGTTGAATGCGAAAAACCATGCGAGGGAAGCTGAGATTATCGCTATGGCGGGACGCAAGGGCGCGGTTACGATCGCAACCAACATGGCTGGTCGTGGAACTGACATTAAGCTTGGCGAAGGTGTCAAGGAATTGGGCGGTCTTGCTGTGTTGGGTTCGGAAAGACATGAATCAAGGCGCATCGACAATCAGCTGCGCGGACGTTCTGGTCGTCAAGGTGATCCAGGTCTCTCCAAATTCTTTGTCTCCCTCCAGGACGACCTTATGGTAAGGTTTGGCTCGGAGAGGCTTGAGGGAGTGTTTAAGAGCATTGGCGATACGGCAGTAGAGTCGAAGACGGTCACCAAGTCCATTGGCAGCGCGCAGAAACGCGTTGAGGGTGTCAACTATGACGCGCGTAAGCAGCTTCTACAGTATGACGATGTCATGCGCCAGCAGCGCGAGACCATGTATGAACAAAGAAACTTTATCCTTGAAAACAACGATGTTCACAAGGTGATCCACGATATGTTCAAGAGAGTTGTCTCTGATACCGTTTCTTCCTATACGGATTATGAGTCTAGGACACACTCGGTCGACATCCAAGGAGTTGTGAACGCACTTGAAAACAATTTCTTCAAGGGTGTCCCAAGCGTTGGCGCTCTTGCTGGCAAGAGCGAAGAGGAATTGGTGGATGCCATCCTAGAAGGCGTGTGGGGATGGTATGACAACCTGATTCAGCCGTTTAAGAACTGGGCGCTTGGAGCGGAAAAACAAATTGCGTTGAGTACGTTTGATCGCGTATGGTCCGACCACATTGACACAATGTCCAAGCTTAGAGATGGCATTGGCTTGCGCTCATATGCTGCAAGTAATCCGCTACAGGCCTATGTCAACGAGGGATATCAGCTGTTTGAGGAAATGTTGAGGTCTATTTCGACCGAGACTACCAACATATGCATGAATGTGATGAAGAACCAAGCAGGAATAAATGATGAACAAAAAAAGGAGGACTAATCAATGGAATTATTTGAAATGAAACAGGGTGTTTCCCGCAGCCAGGCCAAATTGGAGTCGCTTGGCTACTCTCTTTGACCTCGCGTCTAAAAAGAAGCAGGTAGAGGAAAACGAGGAATTGATGAACGCGGCTGATTTCTGGAACGACCAGAAAAAGGCACAGCGTATCATCAGGGAGACAAATAGTCTTAAGAATCTGGTCAAGACGCACGAAAAACTGACTTCCGAGCTGGCGGATTTGAATGAAAGCGTAAACGATCTTTCTGCATCCTTTGACGAAGAGCTTAACGAGCTTGTGCAGGAGGAATATGGTGAGGTGATGAAGGACTTTAGTGCCTTTGAGATCCAAGTGCTGTTGTCTGGTCCCTATGACGATCACAACGCGATTCTGGAAATCCATCCTGGCGCAGGCGGAACAGAGGCCATGGACTGGGCAGCAATGCTTTATCGCATGTATGTCCGCTGGGCGGAGCGCAGGGGATTTAAAATTACCGTCATGGACTATCAGGAAGGCGAGGAAGCGGGCATGAAGTCATGCTCGGTTCAGATTAGCGGACCAATGGCATATGGCTATCTCAAGGCAGAGAATGGCGTGCATAGGCTTGTGCGCATTTCTCCGTTTGATTCGAATGCCAGAAGGCATACTTCGTTTGCCAGCGTGGAGGTCATGCCGGAATTTGACGACGACATGGAGATCGAGATAGATGAAAAGGATCTGGATGTCATCACGATGCGTTCTTCTGGCGCTGGTGGTCAGCACATTAACAAGACCGATTCGGCGGTGCGCATGACGCATAAGCCAACAGGCATCGTTGTTTTCTGTCAGACGCAGCGCTCACAGCTACAGAACAGGGAAGCATGTCTGAATATGTTGAAGTCAAAGCTGTTGCAGATTAAGATCAGGGAGAACGAACAAAGGATGAAAGACATCAAGGGCGAGGTAAAGGCAAATGAATGGGGTTCACAGATTCGCTCCTATGTCTTCTGCCCGTATACAATGGTCAAGGATTTGCGCACAGGCTACGAGGTTGGCAATATTCAAGGCGTTATGGATGGCGACTTGGATGGATTTATCGATAGCTACTTGCGCAGCCAGATCTCTGCGTAATGAAAACCATGGAATTCAAGGGACAGGACGGACTTGCGGTCAAGACCGTCCTGTCTTTGCATGGCTTTAGCCGCCATGAGATATCAAGGCTGAAATTTACCAAGGCGGGGATCATGGTCAATGGCATTGAGCGCCGCGTCGATTATGTCATGGCAAAGGGAGATGTCTTAAGAATTACATTTGTTGACCCTTCCCGCGCTTATGGAGAAAGCCACATAGTTCCAAAGGTTCTGTATGAAGATGAAGATGTCATAGTCGTCCATAAGGACGCTGGCGTTGTTGCGCACCAAAGCCATGGTCATATGGACGACGACATGGTTACGGCGCTGAATATGCGGGATCCATCGTTTGTCTATCGACCAATTGGCAGGCTGGACAAGGATGTGTCCGGCATCATGATGTACGCAAAAAACACACCCGCGGCTGCGCGTTTGAATCAACAACGCATAGATGGTGTTCTAAAAAAGACATATCTTGCGATTGTTTCTCCTGTCATGGATAAACCACAAGGGACATTGCGTTTTTTTCTCGCCAAGCAACAAGGTGTAAAGGCGCGTAGCGTTGGTGAAGAAGGCAAGTCTTGCGTGACACATTACTTTGTGCGGGAATCGAATGGCGTTTCTTCTTTGCTGGAAGTGTGGATTGAAACAGGAAGAACCCATCAAATTCGAGCGGGCTTTGCGTATGAAGGGCATCCTTTGGAAGGAGACGCCTTGTATGGCGGCAACGTTGCGCGCATCTTTAGACCAGCCTTGCATTGCGCTAGCATTAGGTTCCTGTTGCCTTTTGTGCAAAAAGAAATCCGGCTGGAATGCCCCATGCCGGACGATATGACATTTTTGCTTCATTCAGGTTGCTGAACATGTGTCAGCAGCCTTTGCGCATACTTATGCGCAAAGGCTGCCACCTAATTGTTTCCATTCACATAGAAGAGGGCGTTTGCTCTCTTTTTATCTTCGCGCAGGTTGTTATACGCGGCTTTCCAGTATAGGTTGATGTCCTCGATGTAGGACAACGGGTTATCGGCGGGATAATACCGTCCATCCTTGTCGCGGCATCCCAAAGCGGTTATGACTGGCACTTTAGCAAACATGCCCTGTAGGAAACGCGTGTATTCCGTCATTTCAAGGCCAGTGTTTTCCAGCAGGAGAGGCGATAGGTAGTTGACGCTGATTTCATCAATCCATCCTTCCGGGATGTCGTAGTTCGCCCAAAGCATGAAACGAGTGATATACCTTTGCTGGTTTCTCTCATCGCTGAGCTTGTTCAATTGCTCGCCCATAACTTCCTGGTAGAAGCCATTTTCAATGAAGGGCTGATGGTCACCAAAAAACAACAGGATTGTAGGCTGTTCGACATGAGCAAAATAATCGACCAATGAAGCAAGGGCTTCATCGGTAACCTTGATTAATGAAAGGTATTGCTCAGTCTGCGGGTATTTGTTTTCTATCCCCTCAAGCGTTACTTCTTGTTCGAACGATGGGTAGACCTTTTCATAGCTGGAATGGTTTTGCATCGTGATGTTGAACAGATAGAATGGTTCGTTGGGATCGCGCTCTTCGTACAGGCGGATGATTTGCTGGAAATCGTATTCATCAGAAATAAAGCGGCGTAGGATGCGGGTGTTTTTCAACTGATCCTGGGCGATGAATGCATCAAAGCCCATGTAGTTGTATACGGCGATGCGATTCCAGCTGGACGAGTAGTACGGGTGAAGCGCCGTTGCGCTATAGCCTTGTCCTTTCAAGGTGGCGGTAAGACCTGGCTGCTCGTGGTCAATGTATAATTGGTAGGCATTGGATCCAATAGGCAGGAATGCCATGGAATTGCCTGTCAAGAATTCGTATTCCGTGTTGGATGTTCCAGTTCCAATGGTCGAGACGTAGGCATTTCCTTCAATGACGTTCTCTGTCCCGACAAGGGAATTCAGGTAGGGCATATAGTCGATGTTTGTGTCAAAGTCGCCAATGACCGAAAGGTCTGAGAAAGCTTCATCCATAATGACGATGATGTTTGGGGACGTTTCTGGAGCGCCTGGTTGTTGACCGAGCGCTGAAACACTGATTGGCAAGGGAGGTTCCTTCAATGCATCGGCTATTTCTTGCTCGATGTTGTCCGCATTGTATCCCTTTGGTGGGTTGAGCGAAAGATATTTGGTATTCACGATGAATTCAGCGATGGCGCCATTGTTTTCGTACCCGCGGGATTGGTTGAAGAAGTCTGGCGCAACGCCATATTCTTCCGCCATGTAGTCGGTCGTGTAGTAGAAAATGGCGATGCCTGTGAAAATCCCTAGGCATGCCGCCCTGCCTACCCAGCGAAGCAAAGTTGTCTTGCGATGGGGGATCCAACAGGCAAAAGCAATGGAAAAGGCAACCGCCGCAACCGCAAAAACCACGGCATAGGTGATTTCGTACTCGAATGTCCCGGCAACATGGAGAGCTGTGCGCCAAGAGCCAAAGTCCCATGGCAACAATGGCGAACCTTTGTAAAGCTTGCAATACATGTTCACCAACCCAAAAATCAGCATTAACAAGTCTACGAGACATACCGTGAAACGGATACTTCCGCATAAGGCGTAGATGCCTATGTGGAACAGCAGGAATACGAGATAGTTCATCCAAACGTTCTGGGCATAGTTGATCTCCCATATCAAGTTGTTGTTGAGGAGTTCGACGGCACATAGGCAAAGAAACGGCGCTAGGAACAACGCCATGAATCCTAGCACTGTTTTCAGCTTGTCGGGCATTTGCGGCCGCCACCATGAGAAAAGCGCAATCCCCAGTGCAAAACAACCAGTAATGGACAAAAGCGGCTGGCCAAAGGTCTCTCTATCCAAGAACTGTTGCTTGTGGATGGCAGCAAGTATCACAATGGCGCCGAATAATAGATTGCCGATGATGATCGGCAGGTTTTTCTTGATCTTTTGCATGGGAATGATTATAGCACTGTTTTTAATCAGGCATAGCTTCTTAAATCCAATTTAATAATTGTGCGTGATAGAATATGTCAAGAGTCGCAAGCAGAACGGATTCTTGCCAAGCTTCTACTTGAGGCTTGGCAGTGGTGCGGTTTTCATGTTGATGATCTTTATGTAAACATGACCGCTAGGAGGAGAAAGACATGTTGTTGGTAGGCAGCCAGGCACCTGATTTTACCCTTTACGACCAAGACGGGAAGGAGCATTCGCTCTCAAGCTACCAGGGTCGCAAAGTCATACTGTATTTTTATCCAAAGGACTCGACGAGTGGATGTACAACGCAAGCATGTGGTTTCCGCGACAGGTATCCCGCGATCAAGGAGAAGGGTGCGGTTGTGCTTGGGATTTCCAAAGATTCCATCAAGTCACACCAGAAGTTTGCGGCGAGTAACGATCTACCATTTCCCGTATTGTCCGATCCCCAATGCAAGGTCATTCAGATGTACGATGTTTGGAAGGAAAAGTCCATGTATGGAAAGAAATACATGGGTGTGGAGCGTTCAACGTATCTCATCGATGAAAATGGTGTCATTGTCAAGGCATTGAGCAAGGTTAAGCCTAAGGATAACCCTGCGGATATGCTGGAGGCGCTATGATCAAGGCGGTGTTCATGGACATTGACGGGACATTGGTCTCGATGAAGACGCATGATATCCCTGATGGGACATGGCATGCCTTGCATGCGCTTAAGAAAAAAGGGATTAAATTGTATATTGCTTCGGGAAGACCGCCAGTGCAGCTACAGTTGCTGAGCGAGAGGTTCAGGGAATTTCCGTGGGATGGCTTTGTCTTGATGAATGGGCAGTATGTGATGGATGCGAAAAAGAATCCAGCGTACGACTTGCCGATCGACAATGAAACATTGCGCGAGGTCGTCGATTGGCTCAAGGCAAACGCCGACTATCCAGTCACGTTCATGGAACTGGACTACACGTATGACATCATGTTCAATCCAGGAATGCACGAATATCTTTCAGCGATCGGGAGGCTTGACCAAATGCCTCCGATAGATGACCCCGAACGCGCCTTGTCGCATAAGACATATCAGATATGTCCCTACATACCTCCTAAGGATGACGAGGAATTTCTGTGTCATGCGCCAGGGTTGAAAAGCGCAAGGTGGATCGATGCGTTTGCGGATATGATACCTATCGCAGGTGGAAAGCCAGAAGGCATCAAGAAAGTGTTGGAAATGGAGGGAATTGCGCAAGAGGAATGCATGGCGTGTGGAGATGGAAACAACGATCTTTCGATGCTTGCGTTTGCTGGGATTGGCGTTGCGATGGGCAATGGCAGCGATGAAGCAAAGAAAGCGGCGGACTATGTGACCGATACATGCGAGAACGATGGACTGATGAAGGCGTTTATGCATTTCTCCCTGATTGATGAACGTGATATAATCAATCCTGTTTTTGGAGGATGACGATATGAACTCGATGATGATCATGTTAACGATTTTGAGCTCATGGATACTTGGCTTGCTTGTTTTTGGTCAAATCGCCGCAATGAAGAATGCTTCTATCAAGACAATTGGGATTGTTGTCTGTGCCATGGTTTTGGTTGTGACCTTGGCGGCGGTGTGGTTGACGCAGAATGTTGGCTTGATGGGTTTGGCTGTAGGAACCATAGGCGCTTTCTTGCAATGCTTTGACATTATGGGAATGACGCAAAAAAAGGCAGATGAGATTGGCGCAATCGCAAAAGCCGAGGAAGATGCGAGGAAGCAGCGGGAAGAAGAAAAGAACGCTGCGAAGCGTGAAAGGGACAAGGAGAAGAAAGAATTTGAAGATGCATTGGCGCATATGCGCAAAGAAGAAAGACAGGGCGGTTAAGATTGCCTTGTGCTGTGTCTTGCTGGCGGGGTGCGGGAAAAAGGAAAGCGTGGTCTCAGAAGTTACCTCCAGTGTCTCGCAAGAACCTGTGAAGAAAAATATTGTCTGGGCGGTTGAGCCAACGATGGAATTCACCGATGTCAAGAACATTGAGGCCTTGAGACAAGGACAGATGCTGGTGGAGCTGGAGGCAGGTGGCTATCAAGCAGTCATTGTTGATGCTGAGTTGACTGGGTATCCAGCACAATGGCTAGGCAGCGGGTATGCCGCAAATGCCGTTGCAGTGGAAAAGGCTGGAAAAGCAGGAATCTACGACTATTACGGCAATGAATTGTATCCAATACAGATCAGGGTCAATGCCACGCCGTTCTCCAAGGGCGTTTCTTCTGGTCTTTGGTTCAAGGAACAAGGGGATTCTGAAAGTGCGATTGGCTATGCGGATAGCTCAACGGGAAAATCATATGTTTTCTCCAAAGACTTCAAGGAAACCACCGAGGTAGCCTACGATGATTTTTTGCCTGATCCTTTCCGGGGATATGTTGATTATGGAACGCTTGCATATAAGAATGGGGTTCTTGGCGTGCTATACAGGCTGGTCGATGCCAATGGGCAGGTGAGTGCAACCCAGGCGTTTGAAGCTTGTCCAAGGGAAATATTGCCTTATAGGTGCATTATTGATACCATCGATGATTCGTTTGCCAGGCAATCCCGCCAGATCATCAGCAAAGATGGTTCGTTCTATGCGGGCATCGTCAACGGGCGCGGTAAATATCAGGAAAAGACGTATATCAATGGATTCTACATGTGCGGAACTGGAACTGAGAAGGCGTTTGTCAATGCGGCGAGCGCGACCCAGATTTCCCTTGACTACCATGACGGCTTGTATTTTGAAGATGGCTATGCGCCAGTCAAGAAGTATGGGAAGTGGGGCTTTATCAATGAGAACGGAGAGGAAGTAACCGACTTTATATTCGATGACGCAACTGCTTTATACGATGGTCTTGCGTGGGTGAAATACGATGACAAGTGGGGCGTGCTGAAGCTTGCCAAGTCTTTGGAAAGCGGCGTGGACATTACTTTATCGGAATGCTATGGATATGATTTGGATGAAGAAGTCATTGGACGCATCACCGTTTTGGTATCCAACCTGAATTTCCGCGACAATCCAGGCACGGGAGGAGCAAATTGCGGTATTGCCCGCGAAAACATCTCTTATCCTGTCTACGAAACGCAGCAGGATGAAAATTACACATGGTATAGGGTTGATGGTTCGCATTGGCTTGCGGACAAAAATGGCGAATGGCTTATGTTTGGGAATGAATGATATCTTGCGAGAGATATCATTTTTTCTTTTGCTTTGCAATGCTTGCCCATATAATAAAAGCACGGGGGTGATTGAATGCCAAAAGGTTTTTTGCCAATGAACCACAGTGAAATGATGGAAAAAGGATGGGAACAAGTGGACTTTGTCTATGTGTGCGGGGATGCCTATGTAGATCATTCGAGTTTTGGAATGGCCATTATCGCGAGGGTTCTTGAATCGCATGGATACAAGATTGGCTTGGTATGCCAGCCAGATTGGCGCAACAAGGAAAGCGTGCAAGAGTATGGCGAGCCACACTTAGGTTTTCTCGTCTCCGCAGGAAACATGGATTCCATGGTCAACCACTATACCGTGGCGAAGAAAAGAAGAAACATGGATGCTTATAGTCCTGGTGGCATAATGGGCAAACGCCCAGACTACGCAGCAACGGTTTATTGCAATCTCATACGGCAGACATACAAGAAAACGCCGATTATTATCGGCGGCATCGAGGCAAGCCTGCGAAGGCTTGCGCATTACGATTATTGGTCGGGAAAGGTCAGAAGGTCAATCTTACTGGATGCTGGCGCCGATTTGATTTCATACGGCATGGGCGAAAGATCCATTGTGGAGATTGCGGATGCGTTGGATGCCGGGCTGGATATAAGGGATATTACGTTTATCGATGGAACGGTATACAAGACCCGCAACGAAGACAGCATCTACGATGCAATCAGGCTGCCAGACTATGAAGAAATCAGCACGGACAAGACGGCATACGCCAATTCCTTTCGCATCCAATATCAAAATACAGACGCATTTAACGGCAAGAGGCTATATGAATGCTATGGAGGAAAGACTTTTGTCGTACAAAATCCGCCCCAAAAGCCGCTTTCAACAGAAGAACTTGATGCAGTATACGCATTGCCATACATGAGGGCATGGCATCCTTCATATGACGCGCAAGGCGGCATACCCGCCTTTGGGGAAATCAAGTTTTCCCTGACCTCAAACCGAGGATGCTACGGGGAGTGCAACTTCTGCGCATTGAATTTCCATCAAGGAAGAATTGTGCAGTCGCGCAGCCATGCATCGATTATCGCCGAAGCAATCCAATTTACCAAGGAAAAGGACTTCAAGGGCTATATCCATGACGTGGGAGGACCGACCGCCGAATTCCGCAAGCCCGCATGTCGGAAACAAATGGTTGCCGGCGCGTGCAAAAACAGACGTTGCTTGTTCCCTAGACCATGTTCAAACATGGAGGTGAGTCACGAGGATTATATAGCTCTTTTGCGCAAATTGCGCGCGCTCCCCAAGGTGAAAAAGGTATTTGTGCGCTCTGGCATCCGGTTTGACTATCTGCTAGCGGACAAAGACAGGACATTCTTGACGGAATTATGCAAATACCATGTGTCTGGGCAATTGCGCGTTGCGCCAGAGCATATCACGGACAATGTCCTCTCCAAAATGGGAAAGCCACCCGTTAGTGTGTACAATGAGTTTGTGCGGGAATTTGAAAAGACAAATGCCGAGCTAAAGAAAGAACAATACGTTGTACCTTATTTGATGTCATCGCATCCAGGCAGCAAGCTTGAAGATGCCATAGCACTTGCGGAATACCTGAACCAACACCACCTCAATCCACAGCAGGTGCAGGATTTCTATCCCACGCCTGGAACGGTCAGCACATGCATGTATTACACGGGTCTTGACCCATTGACGATGAAGCCGGTTTATGTCGCAACCAATCCTCACGAAAAAGCCATGCAAAGGGCGCTGATTCAATACCGTGACCCTAAGAACCATGCATTGGTCAGAGAGGCGCTGGAAAAAGCTGGTCGGAAGGATTTGATTGGAACCTCGCCAAAATGCCTGATACGTCCTCAAAGAACGGACGAAAATAGAAGACAAGGCAAGTTTAAGGCGGCGCCGAAGAGGCGCGCAAGGTGATCATGGATTTCTTTACGGGTAAATATGTTACAATGCTAGTGCATCTTGAAGGAGGTGGGCGATGGCAAGCGACAAAGAAAAAAGAAGCGGTGTGCGTGTCACTGGAAACGAGCCGGCAATTGATGCCTTGAGAAAAACTGTTCCACATTGGGTTCATGACAAAATAAAGTATCCGGCATCGGTCACGGGATTTCTATACACAAGGGAATGCACTTGCTCAGCATGTGGATATAGGGCTTCCTTTGAGAAGGCATCATGTCCCCATTGTGGAAGAAAAATGGAAGAACTCAAAGGTCTTTAGAATAAAGCGGCGGAAGCCGTTTTTTCTTTTGTGTCAGAGATTCAAAATATTTGTGCGCGCATGATCAATAAGCATATTGTTTCATCACCGTCAAGAATATTATTTATTCACTAATTCTTATATTAATAAATCAAGAAAATGCATAAAATGAGATCCTCCCTTTTTTGGCGGGGTTCTTTGGTTTTAATAACGATGCAGGTGGGAAACCTGTAAACAAACTAAAGAAATACAAAAGGAAGGTATTATGTATGAACAATGAACTTGAAAATGTGAAAATTGATTTGAATGATGAAATGGCTATGGAAGAGGTGTTGCGCATAGTAAAAAAAGACGAAAGACTTGCGCTGCCTGTCGTGAAGGCTTTGAGCTATTTGCCCCAGGCGAACGAGGCAATGTTTACGCTGGTGAAGTCTTTGCGCGGGATCGGCAGAATCCATGCGTTGCCTTATTTGGATGCAGACAATGATGAAAAGCGCAAATGGGTCTTGGAACACGGCGTGGACAATGACTTTGACCCATGCTTGAACGCGATTGCCTCGTGCATTTGCCTTGGCAACTTGCCGAAGCTTTTGGAGAATGAGAAAACATATTGTTGTGCGGCGCGCATGGTGGAAAAGATGCTTGAAGACGAAATGATCCTTGAACTCGACGATGGCATTGACGTTATCAAAGGATATGTGAAGTTCTCACGCATTCATGCGCGCGAAGACTGGCAGCTGCTGGCGCTTTTGAAAGCAGCATGGTTGTTGCGCGAAAATGGAGAGGATGTTTGCTTGCCAGAGATTCCATTGCGATTGCTCCATGACAACGAGACATTTAAGATGGCGCTTGACATAGGCATCGATGTCCAGGATGAAATGCTGGATAGGATTGCGGCAGATTTCACGCAATCATCAGAATTGTTTGAATTGCTGGATGCCCCGCACCTTGCCTTGGCAAAGGAGATTGTTCTTGGCGATGTGCAATGTGAAGACATGGCGCCGGTACTCATGGCGCGCGCCATGCTGGAAAGATGTAGTGAAGCAGGGAACATTTCCTGACTAATGAAAGCGGTCTTGAATAGACCGCTTTCATGCATTGATATGATATACTTTGGTAGGATGATACAATTATGAAAAAGATTTTAAAAATAATTTTTGGTCGAGTAACTTTCATTGCCATTGCGGCTATTATCGAAATCTTGATTGTTGTCGGACTTTTGCATTGGTTTGGCGAAAAGGTTGCCTGGATCGAAGTGGTTTTGCGTGCGTTAAGCGTGGTGATTGTGCTTTTCTTGGTGAATAATAGTTCTCATCTTTCTAGCGATATGATATGGATTCTGGCGATCGTCTTGATGCCGGTGGCTGGAACTGTCGCATATTTGTTGATTGGTGCCAACATGCTGACTTCCCGCACATTGCGGAACATCATTGTGAAGACAGAGTATGCCAAGCAGTATTACCGACAGGATCCAGAGGTTATGCGCGATGCTTGCCAAGCCGCTTTGGCAAATGCCGGACAGCTTCGCTACATATCTGGTCAGGCAGGCTTTCCTATCTACAGAAACGAAGGGTTCGACTACTATGGCTTGGCAGACGAAGGCTATCCAGTCATGCTCGAAGAGATGAAAAAGGCGCAAAAGTTCATTTTCCTAGAATATTTCATCATCGAGGAAGGAAAGATGTGGAACGGAATGCTTGAGATCTTGAGGGAAAAGGCTAGGCAAGGACTGGATGTCAGGGTCATGTATGATGATTTCGGCAGTTTTATGACACTATCCGCAGACTATGCGAAGAAGTTAGAGGCAGATGGTGTGAAGTGTGTTCCGTTCAATCGCATCAATCCTGTCATAGGCATTATCATGAACCACCGTGACCATCGCAAGCTAATGGTCATTGATGGAAAGATTGCTTTCTCTGGCGGGGCAAACCTTGCGGATGAGTACATCAACGAAATAAAGCGTTTTGGACATTGGAAAGACAATATCATTCGGATCAAAGGCGAGGCTGTCTGGTCGTACACGGTCATGTTTTTGACGCATTGGTCGGCGATTTCCCAGACACAAGAGGATTTCGAAAGATTCCATGTGGCTTCCGTGAGTTCCGCTTTCGATGGATATATTGCGCCATATGGCGAGGTGCCGCTATATCCAGAGATCACAGCGCAGAATGTGTACATGAATATCCTCAACCAGGCTACAGATTATTGCTATATCATGACACCGTACTTGATCATAGATACGGAATTGTCGAATGCCTTGCTGTTGTGCGCTAAACGTGGCGTAGACGTGCGCATTATAACGCCTGGGGTTCCCGACAAAAAACTGATATGGCAGATTACGCGTAGTTTTTATCCTAAACTGATCAATGGGGGCGTGAAAATCTATGAATACACGCCAGGGTTTGTCCATTCCAAGGTGTTTGTTGCGGACGACATGATTGCTGTCGTTGGGACGATCAACCTGGACTATCGTTCTCTTTACTTGCACTTTGAAAATGGTACATATCTCTTTGGCGCCAAAGCGGTCAAGGATGTTAAAGATGATTGCTTGAAGACGCTTGGTCAAAGCAAGCTCATTTCGCAAGGAGACATTCGCCAAGGTCCC
>OMYM01000463.1 GCA_900315225.1 uncultured Erysipelotrichaceae bacterium
GTTCTTGTAGCTGGTGGTCGGATGCATTTTCGTGGTGTCGTCGTCGCAGACATAGCCGATCATCGTCCTTCTGGGTCTTGGGTAGCCAGCCTTGGCATCATAGGGCGCCTCCATGACAAAGAGGACGCGGTTGCCGTCTGACCTGTTTATGGTGATTCCCTTTACCTTGGGTATGGGTACAATTTTGCGAGCTGTAGGGTCGGAATCAGATTCAACTAAATAACGCCACATTGTTGAAACGACAGGGCAGTGCATGGTAGAATCACCAAAAAAGGAGAAAACAACAGCACGAGCAAAACCGCCAAGAAAATCGCATGCACCGCAGAATGCAAAAAAACGATCTTGGCCGAACGCGAAGACCGTGGGTGTTTTCGGCTTTGCCTCTTCTTCGAGTGCGAAGGGGCTTGCTTCATCATGGGCATTGGAAACAGGAATTGCGATTCGGTGTGCGAATGGCTTGGAGCCAGTCGGCATGTGGATCAGGTGCCTTGATGCACACTGCCCTGCTCCTTGCCCATGCCCGTGCGAGCGGAATCGTCCAATGCGTTTTGCCTATTGCAATTGCCTTTGCAATGCGGGGAATGCTCCTTGTCCCTGGAAGGACGCCTTTTGGGCACACTAACCCCATCGTCTCGCCGAACGGCAAATTTGGTGATTATAAATTCATTGGCATACATTTTCGCCTATGATTAGTACAACTGGCGTGTAGTTACAAATGTGACAGGGAATTCAAGTTAACGTATATACCTTTCTAATAAATATCGCGAAAATGGCTTGGTTTACCTTTCATTCATGTCAAGAAACCTCTCAAGACAATACATCTGCCACTTCTGGTTTCCAGTGAATGCACTTATATCAATGTCTTTTCTGAATTCAGGTCTAGTTGGTCCTCCCCAAGACTTAAAGTAAGCATCCACAGGGCGAGGCATAGGAACTTTATTAGGAATGGGAATCTCTGGATATTTCTTAGCCATTAGTCCGCGAATCAGATATTTGGGTTCACCATGACGAACGCGGTAAAGATCAAGCTCATCCGCCATCTTTAATCTTGCATATGGATCATAATATGGCATTCCTGCAACTGCAAAGGCGTTCATGTAGGAACTTGATGATTCAATTGAGAACACATCATCCATAAATTTGATGAAATCAATCTTGTATCCATCTTTGCGGTAGCGTTCAAACAGATATTGCATTGATTCTGGCTCAGCAAGAACAGCTTCGGGCTTTGTGAAGATATAACGATTCATAAATTCATCAAAGGTCCAGTCTTTGGCAAGCAATCCATCCATGCCGCCGAAAACCAAATCGCTACTCTCACCAACAAACATCAACTCTATGCCATCAGATTTTGCCTGTAGTGCCGCCTGTAGAATCTGAGGTTCAATAGAATGTACTGGCGCTGCCTTTGCTCTCATAACGAGTTCAAGATGAGATATTACGGTATCCCAGCTAATATCCACATAATGAAGATTGAGACCGTAGTATTTAGCATAATACTCTGCACGTTCAAGTTCTTCTTTCTGATACTCGCCTCCAAGGAAACGGAATGTATACGCATCAGAGCCTGACAGATAGGAGGCAACTATCGCAGAATCCATTCCGCCTGACAAAAGGATTCCCTTCTTCTTATTCTTGAACTGCTCCATCTGTTTTCCGATTTCACGGTCGATATCATCACTTGTGTGGACAAGGATACGCTGATCGTCAGGAATGGGTATAATATTCTTATGTACCCCCCCATCTTTATAAAAATCGACTCCGTCCTTTTCAATATATCGAAACGCCATATAGGAACTCATACAATACTTCTTATCAATCATTTCATGATTCTCCTCCATCTCATCAACCATATTCAGGAACTGTTCCAAGCACCATATCAGCCATTTCTGATTCCCACTGTATCTACTGATATCAATATCTGTTCTGAATTCAGGACGTGTTGGTCCATCCCAGTGAGCAAAATATATATCAACTGGTCGTGGCATAGGAATCTTCTCTGGCACAGGTATGTCGGGGTATCGCATCCTGAATAATTCTCGAATCAGATACTTTGATTCTCCACTTCTGATGCGTTCCAGATCTAATGGCTCAGCCATTTTTAATTTTTCATACGGATCAAAAAAATCAAGACCTGCAGTTATAAAGGCATTATCGTAGGATCCATAGCTTTCCTGTGTAGCCAACTTATCAAGTATTTCTACAAAATCTATTCCATTGTCTTTTCGGTATCTTTCGAACAAATAGCGGACACTGACTGGTTCTTTAAGAACTTCCTCTGGCTCAACATAGATGTAACGATGATAGAAATCCTCAAATGTCCAGTTATTGGCAAGCAGCTTATCCATTCCACCGAAGATATAATCACTGGCATCTCCAATAATCATGAGATCAACGTCATCGACTTTGGCCTGAATAGCTCCTTGGCATATCTGAGGCTCAATTGAATGAACAGGACCACCTTTGGAGAGCATTACGGGACGGAGATTCTCAACAACTGTTTTCCAGTCGATATCCACATAATGGAGAGTCATTTTATTCCGCTCAGCAAACAATTCAGCCCTACGTAGTTCATCCTGCTGATAATCCCCCCCAAGGAAACGAAATGTGTACGCATCCACTCCTGGTAGATAAGAAGCAAGGATACTGGAATCCATGCCACCAGACAGAAGGATTCCGACTTTCTTATACCCTTTAATCTTCTCCTTAATTTGTTTTTGAAGGGCACTACTTATTTCTTCTGCTGTCCGAACAAGAATTCGGTCTTTATCAGATGGCATCTCTGGATGCCTATATTTTAATTTGTGTGTAAAGTTAACATCAGGTATTTCTGTGAAGCGTAAAGCTAAAAATGAACTGTTGCTGAGTTTTTTATCAACCATTTTCTTTTTGTTCCCCTTCTGTGTTTATATGGGGTTTCGTGGCTGCAATACTAGCTTCACTCGTCCACCCGCGGACTTGTTGTAATGCTTGAGTAATCTTCGTGCTGGAAACTCCTTTTGTATATGGGAAATAAATTATCTTTATACCTTCTTTGGCAAACACCTTCTCATAGTTCTGCCATTTTTCCGTCCCATACCAATCATCGCCGACAAAGAGCATTGTTGCACCAAGTTCCTTACAAGCCTTTAGCTTGTCCATATTATACTGGGGAACAGCGGCATCCACATATCTACAGGAACGAACAATCTCAATGCGATCCTCAAATGGGATCATCGCATTTTTTCCTTTGTACTGAACAAGTTCATCAACAGTAACTCCAACAACAAGTTTGTCACACATTCCCTTTGCATTTTTTAGGAGATTGAGATGTCCAATATGGAAGAGATCATATACACCTGTTGTATAACCGATAATCATTTTTCTTCTCCATTATATTCATTATAGGGTACATTTATACTAACAAATACTTGATGATGGTCAATCCTTTGATCTTCTGGTGGAAACTCCATATAATTACCAAATTGTTTTTTCAAATAACCATCACTATTAATTGGACACGAAATATTAATTCCTTCAAAACTATATCGCTTTGTGCCATTAAAAAAATCAAATGGAAAGCATAGCTTATCAGATGCGTTCGCCCACCATGTGTAACCCGTAAATTTTGATTCATAAAAAGGCTGTGTTTTTAAAAGCTTAATCCATCTATCAGAAAAGTAATGAAATGAAAATAACGGCTCTAATAGATGAACAAACGGCCAGAAAGCTATTTTTTTCCAGCTGTCCATCTCACTTAACGGATATCTCATAATATAGTTCAATCTACTAAACCAAAGAATCTTTCTATAAAATCTGTCCCGTTTGGATTTTGTCTCTGGTATTCCAGCAATTGGCATAACGTCAATAAAAATCCCTTTATACGCATCTGGAAATTTTTCTTCTGCTTTTTCTATGAATGACGTTCTACTATCATGTATCTTATTAAAGATATATCTATAATGTCTTATTTCATTTCCGCAATAAATACGATACTCATGTGGTAGCTCTCTTTCCATTATATTCCAAAAGCGGTCCCAGTCTTCAATCGGAACAGCTATATCAAGATCATCGTCCCATGGGATAAATCCATGATGCCTTAACGCACCAATACATGTACCGCCAATCGCATAGTACGTTAGGCCATTGCGTTCACATATTTCATCAACCACACGCATTATTGTCAATATTTTATTTTGAATTGAATTCATTACACTATCCTCACTCTCTCTGCTGTACTCCTTTCTCGTAGGTATATGTAGCATAGAAAAAGTATCGCTTATGTCAATGTTTTTCTCAAACCATAAGCGGACAGGAAAAATATTGGAACGATTCAACTCACTAAAAAGTGCAAAATTAGTATCCTATTCTTACACCGATCGAGCATGAAAAGCATTTGTTTCTGATCGATTTGACAGTCAGCCCCTTGCCGTGTTCGGCTACGTCCCTGATTTACCTTATCCATGCTGGAATGTTCATGGCTTCCCCCTTTACAGAATACATTATGCCATTCGTATGGGGGCATGTCCATGTTTTTTTTTTGCAAAAATCAAAAAAACATGGAAAGCGTCATATGTTGGTTCCAAACGTTGAAATAGCAACAAAACTTGGGTTGTATGACGCTTATATGACCCATTTGGGCAAAAGTAGCGAATCGCCCTGGGTGCCTTATTGCACCAAGCATTGTTCCACCCATCAAATAATATTTTAGGGAGTATTTTTCGCATACTGAAACAAACTGGGCTTTGATATTTCCAGTTCAACATCCTTGACAGCTTGTTGTATATTCTTTGTTAATGCTTCCATAGAACACTTCAAATGGACATATTACGCACCTCGCGTCTTCTTTACGATTTCCAAAATATTTCTTGGATTGCAACCAGCAATCATAATGCGGTTGTTTCCTTTGATCGGCGAGAAAATATATCCAATGAATACATTAGTAAAGAACTGGGTTACCAATGAAGCTATTGAAGCGCCGATGATACCAATGACAGGGATCAGCAAATAATTAAGAATCACATTTGCAAGCGCCCCTGACAGGTTGATTACCCATAAGTATTTCTGCTTGTCTTCTGCAAGCATCCAAATATTTCGGACTGATCCCATATAAGAAAATGTTGTATACCAAACCACAATCTGCAAGGCAGGAATGCTCTCCAGATATTGAGTTCCATAAAGAATTCTTATTATGAAATTTGCAAGAACGGTCATCGCAACACTTTGCAACAGCGATAGATAAATGATGACACTATAAAGCCGTGACAGGTTCTTTTCGAAAGCTTCCTCAGAGATTTTCTTGCTTTCAAAAATTGAAGGTCTCGCAGAATCGATGATAGCCGTAAACACAAAACTTGTCATTCCAGCGCATGCAACCGCAGCTGAATAGAAGCCAGCCGCAGAATTGTCCAGCATGAGCTTAAGCATAATACGGTCTGTTTGCGCAAATATTGTGACCATCATACTGGAAACGATATAATATTTGCTTTTCGCAAACATCCGGGAAGCGATTGCCCATGAAAAACCTAGAGGCTGTGTCCCAATCCTTTTATAGATTACAAGTAAGGCAATTGATATCATGCAATAATCGAATGTGTTTGAGACAGCAAACCAATACACTGGTTTTCCAGTCGCAAGTAATATAATCTTATATATCGAAACAACTGTATATGCTACCAGCATGGTGATAGATGTATATTTCGATAGATACTTTGCTTGAAACCAGTATTGAACCAGCTCTATGCTTTGAAATATAAGAAGAATGCTATACA
>OMYM01000460.1 GCA_900315225.1 uncultured Erysipelotrichaceae bacterium
GCACAATGGTATATTCTGAGGTCTACAACATGCTCATATCGCCAGAAGAATACGTAGGCAAGACCGTTAAAATGGATGGCATGTTTGATTGTTATCACGATGAGGCGGAAGACAAATACTACTTTGCATGTATCATCACCGACGCTACCGCATGTTGCGCGCAAGGAATGGAATTCATCTTAATCGATGACTATGCATATCCTGATGATTATCCCCAAGTTGGCGATGAAATCTGTGTCATTGGCGAGTTTTCTACCTACCAAGAAGGCAAAAGCGTGTACTGTACGTTAAAAAACGCTAGGCTCGTTTAAACAAAATGCATCCACGCTATTGAAAACAATAGCATGGATGCATTTCCTATACTCTGCGATATCTAAACAGAACATATAGCGCATGTTAGCGGGCGGAAAGAACACCAGAACACCTAGGAACCCTTTCCGTGCCATTATATAGCCAAGGAACAAATATTAATGATCATATCAATGCTTGAAAGTGCAGATTCAAAGTTCATTTTCCATACCTGTCACCTAATCCCGCAATCTTCGATTCAGAAAATATAGAATACAGCCAGCATATTCATACTTTTCGCCATTTGATTGAAATGAACTATATTTGCAAATCACCTTTCTTATGCTTGCATCTTGGAAGCTGTTGGTTTTATCAGACTTGATTTCTTTCATCACTCGTCTATAAGCCGCCCTTCTGTTTCCTGGAAGAGCATGATCCATGCTATTTAGATTTAGCGCTACATTTAAATCAGCATTGATTTTATCATCTTTAGAATATATCGTTCCATCATGCTTATATTCAATCTTGTCAATGACTCTTTGGTCTCTTGGATCGGCAATTATTCTTGTGTTTCCTTTTTTGGAATCACATGTCAATTCACGGGGGTCATCATTCTTTTGTGAATCACAATTCGAGTCACGTTTTTTATGTTTAGATCCTCCCCAGCAAACACCAAGAAGATTGTTGTACTCCAATGCCTCTTTTCCTGAAATGGTAGATTGAGGCATGAAATGTTCAATTTTCATTGAATCTTGATGAATACGGCGCATGCAATAAGCACATAGATAGCCTTGTTCCTTCAAAAGATGCAAACGAATATCATTTTTCACATTTATCGGGAGATCTTGAAATGATGCATTTTCCTGCATTTTATATTCTGTCAAAGAGCGTGGTTCTTTTCCTTTTTCGATACGAATCATTTTCATTCCTCTTTGTTGATATCGCTCTCAAATGCATACATCGTCTTTAAATCCACCAGCAAAGGAGTTTCTATCGAAAACATTGTTTCTAACGTGTCCAATATATCTTTTGCCTTTACGTGGTCGCAATCATCCATCGCATCGTAGAATTCCTGAACCATTTGCCCGATTTCTTCGGGAACAGAATACTTCCCTTGGTATATATCCACAGAATTACTGATGTCAAGACCATAGATTGAACTGGAATACTTCGGTTCTTCCTGATCAATGTCAATCAGCCACACATCTTTCGCTGCCGCAAAAAGAACAGGCGAGTGTGTAGTCGCAATGAATTGAACATTCGGGAATGTTTTCCTCAAGGCATCAATAACCTTCCATTGCCATTTTGTATGTAAATGGATATCGATTTCATCAATCAGAACGATTCCAGGAGTTTCAGCAATATTACCCCTCAATCTAGGATTTAGGACAGCCATTCGAAAAGCAATGTCAAAGACCATCCAAATCAAAGATTGATAGCCAATGCTAAGATTATGAATCGGCAATGTTAGATCACCTTCTGTGAACATCGGTGTGAAAGTTTTCCGGTCGATTCGAATGCTATAATGACTGCCATGGTCCATGCTTTGCATGAACCTGGCAACAATATTTTTCACTGCCTCATACTCGATGATCTTCGTATCCCATTGATAAGCTGAAAGATCCATCATAATACACCATGCAAGCAGAAGTTGAACATCGGATTTTCCGTTCAAAGAATGCGTATATCCATCCTCACGTTCATATCTCCTGGTCAAAAAAACATTATCAACAGTGTGTTCAGCCCAAACCCTGCCTGCACCTTGATAGGACAATACAGGCAGTGTGGAATCTTGTTCGACATATAGTCGTTTAGCCAAGCTAGACACAATACTATCTAAAGTAGATGACCCTTTCGCCGATAATTCTTTTTTCATGTGAACCTCTGACTTTGCCATATTCCACACAAGAATATCATCCCGTTCACCAAATCCAACAATCTGTTCATCATTATGAAAAAAACTGGCAAATTCGATTGGCCAAGAAGCACCATACAATATCTTGACTACTTCACCGTTATTCATGTCCCATATGTATATCTTGTGGTCACTAGCGCCACCAATTAACATTTGTTGATGGAATGAGATGGATAGCGATGAAACCACATAGCCATGCATATCAATAACATGAATGCATTTCTTTGTATCGGTATTCCAGATGCGGATTGTTGCATCGTCTGAACTACTAGCCAATATCCTTCCATCATTCGAAACAGCCAAACTTCTAATAGTATTTTCATGACCTTGGAAATGAGCAATTGAATCAGTGGTTTTATTGATCGAGTATTTTTCAATCAAGCCTGAATCAGTTCCGATATACAGACAATGATTATGAAGTGCTGTAGCAGTTGCGATACCACCCTCAATATAAATGGAGTTCCCATTTACAATTCCCTGTTCATTGCAAATTCTAACAAGATTCTTGTTTGCACAGATCACAGCCGTTTTACCATCATCCAAGATGTTGATCGACCTAATTTCCGCATCAGGCCAACGCATGACTTTTCCAACAATCATTCCTGTCGCAATATCCAAGACACGGATCGTAGAATCAGTTAAAGCAACCATGACGTTATTTGAATCATGAATCATAGCAACGGCAGTTGCTGGTGAACTCAACTGGATTTGATGCTCAAAGGACTGGTCTTCAAGACTCCAAACCTCAATACAATCATCCACTCCAATTGCTAATCGCTTACGATCACTTGACACACATGCACAATGGATTACACCATTTGACGAACCAAGTTTGCTTTCAAACAAACCAATGGATTTCCCAAAGTCAACATCGATATCAACTTGCACTGGATAAAACGATGTACTTGTAAACGCACCATCCTTCACAAACTGGTATTTCTTTCTAACATCGTTTTCAGAGAATGAAAGATCCAAATCAGGATTGATACTCCCTGAAAAACAACTCAACCCTATAGATAAAGCTTCAAGTATTGAAGTTTTCCCTGTACCGTTTACTCCTTTGATCAAATTAAAACCAGGTTTGAATTGCAGATCAAGACTTTCCATACCCCTAAAATTCTTTATATGAGCTTTCTTGATGTACATATAAGCCTCCTTCAAAACATATTCTAAACAAGAGCAACGCCTATGTCAACTATAGATCGACATAATACCCCTTATTCTAAATATACAATTATTGAAAATCTGTGTTTCCAATATAGTATAAAGCATTGAACTATATTGTCAATAGTGTATTAATCATTCGAATTCAACAATTAAGCAATCATTCTTTTTGGCGCGCGACCTATGTCGTTTCACCTTCTAGCGAAATCCTTCCAGCTTATGCGATACATCCATGTTGCTTACGACAATCTATCACGGACATTCAGCCGATTTCCTTGCATTCCAGCATTTTGTTGAGAAACTCTCCATTGCCAACGCAAGCGTGCAGCAGAACAGCAGGCTGACGGCGAAGTGGAAGTAGTCTTTTGATGTCCAGAAGACATCGTACTCGATGAGCTATTGCTTTGTTTATCCGTAACAGTTTATTTTATCAATCAGGGCTTTTTGAACCTTGCGTTATCCATAAACATATGTTAATCTATTTATCAGAAACTTGAACAGAGAAAGGAGGTTTGTAATGGAACAGTACATAACGAATATTCACATCGATCAATTGAGGCATTTGACCAATGTCGATATTCCAATCAATACGGATAAGAAAAGCCATCTGATTCTTACAGGTAAAAATGGATCAGGAAAAACAAGTCTGCTAAATGCGATAAAGGATAATCTTAAAGGAAACTTGGCAACTAAACGTTCAAGACAAAAAAGAGCTAAGAACAAAGAGAAAAATACATCAGATGCATATCTTAACAAGCCACTTGCTGGAATTCGTTTGACATTTAGCCATTGCGAAGATTTGAAGACATGTTTTAAGAACGGTAAATTTGTTGTGGCACACTTCAAAGCAGATTTTCTAGCGGATTGGACAATTCCAGATGGAGTAGAAAACGTGAATCTTGAGACATCTTACGCAATAGATGAACATCCAGTGCATGAACTTCTAAAATACATGGTACATCTTAAGACACAGCAATCTTATGCTAAAATTGAGAATCACAATCAAGTGGAAAACTTGATCAATAAATGGTTTGTGCAGTTCGAATCGGCTCTTAAGAAGCTAATGGATGATGATTCCGTTTATCTGAAATACGATTATTTGAATTATAACTTTTTGATATGCCAAAACGGAAGAAACCCAGTTGGATTTAACGAACTTTCCGATGGCTATTCTTCTGCCATCCTGATTATGGCGGACCTATTACTTCGCATGGACCAAAAATGGTTAGTGACAAACAATGAATTGGATAAATCGAAAGAAGGCATTGTTTTGATTGATGAACCCGAAAAACATCTTCACCTTGAAATGCAAAGAACCATCCTTCCGTTTCTAGTGGAAATGTTTCCTCGTTTGCAATTCATTGTCGCAACGCATTCTCCGTTTGTTGTCAACAGTCTTGAGAATGCGGTTGGGTTCGATTTGGAAAACAAGACTTTAGTGAAAGAAGGCTTATCCAACATTAGTTACTCAGGGGTAATCGAAGGATATTTTAGGGTTGATGAACTATCAAAGCTGCTGCGAGATAAGTTTGAACGTTATCGTACTCTTGTGCAGAAAAATCATCTTGTGGATGATGACTTTGATGAAATCATGGATTTAGAGCAATACTTGAATGAAATACCAGACTTTCTGTCAATAGACATTGCGGCAGAGTATCATAAATTGAGATTGATGTTTCGCTGAATTCACCAATTTGGTGATATACCGTTTTGATAAATCCAAGCAAGTACTACGTTATTTGATTCATTGCAAATAATCCTTCGAAAGCATTGAGCATTATAATATGGAAGAAAGGAGATGAAACATGACGAGAGAAATATCCTTGGATGAAGATTTTGAGACGACCAGTGCAAGCGATACATTTTATGTCGATAAAACAAAATTCATCGGCGAATGGTATAGGAACAATAGTCCCGTTACGCTTATTACCCGACCTAGAAGATTTGGCAAAACCCTAACCATGAATATGGTCGAAAGATTCTTTTCGGTCAGTTATAAAAATAAACCGGAACCTTTTCTGTGCCGTGAAATAGCCAGAGATTCGGTAATCATGGCATTGCAAGGCACAATCCCAGTGATCTCTCTTACCTTCATGTGTGTTGAAGGACAAACATACGAAAAAATGATCTACATGTTGAGTGTCCTTATCCGCGAGGTATTTGAACAATTCCGGGATGATACCAGACTCAAGGGCATCGGGCGAGAAAACGCCGCATATGTCCGAGAAATCCTGAATGAACGCTATGATGACAATGGCGATATCATCCCTTTGTCCGAAGACATGATGGCGAATGCGCTTGCCCGTCTGTCCAGGATTCTTTGTCATGCATACAAGAAGGACAAGGTCATCATCCTCCTGGATGAATACGACACTCCTTTACAGTGTGCGTACCTAAACGGATACTGGAACCGGGCAGCAGAGTTCTTTGGGCTTCTGTTCAAGAAAACATTCAAGGAAAACAAATTCCTGGACAAGGCGTTGATCACCGGCATATCAAGGGTCTCTAAGGAAAGCTTGTTTTCTCCCTTTAACAATCTACCCGTCTGTTCTGTTACCTCCCCTTACTATGAAGATACTTTCGGTTTCACCCAGAAAGAGGTCGATGATGCGCTTGCTGAATACATGATGATGGAGAAAAGGGAGGAAGTAAAACACTGGTACGATGGATACCGCTTCGGTAACATGGATGGGATGTACAATCCTTGGTCGATTGTTAATTTTCTTTCCGCTAAAGGAGAAATAGAAGACTATTGGGTCAATACTGCATCAAACGAGATCGTCTCGAATGTCCTTCAATACGGATCAGCCGACCTTAAGGATAAATTCGTTGCTCTCATGCAGGGAGAGAATATCGTTGCTACAGTGAGTGAAGACACAACATACAAGACCATTCTATCGCGCAGCGAAATCATATGGGGGCTTTTGCTTGCCTGTGGATATCTCAAGGCTGTCAAGAAGGAAGGAAAGGAATACACCTTGGCAATCGTCAACCACGAAGTCAGAATAATGATGGATGATCTTGTGCTTGCATGGTTCAAGACAGAAAACGATCAAAGATCACATGATGACTTTACAAAGGCTCTGGCTGATTGTGATGAAGAAAGAATGCAAGAGAGCCTCTCTTTGTTGTCGATGGAGCTGATCGGTTCCAGCGATGGATCAGACCATGAAGGAAATCACGAGCCAGAAAAATTCTACCATGGCTTTGTGCTTGGAATCGTTGCTGCATTGCGAAATAGATTTGTGATCAATTCCAATCGGGAGAGTGGAACTGGAAGAAGCGATATCCTGATGGAGCCAAAAGACAAGAAAAACGATCATGGAATCATCATAGAGTTCAAGGTATTCAACCCCAAGGAGGAAAAAGACCTCGAAGGAACATGTGACAGAGCCTTGGAACAGATTGAGAAAAAGAAATACGCCTTGGAGCTAATGCGAAGAGGTGTTCCACAAGATAGGATCGTACGATTTGGCATCGGATACAAAGACAAGGAAGTGCTTGTGAAAGCCGCATGAAGCATGTGGCTGTCAGTAATGTTATCTTACACTTCGTCAAAAAAACCAGGTCTAAGGACCTGGTTTTACCTATTGGCGAATGCCTGTCAATTCATCGAATGTGTAGGACTTTCCAGCAATTGTGTGTGTTCCTTTGTACATGGCACCTGTTTCAAGGTCATAGTAGTATATGCCATTGTCGTTCGCATACCATCCCTTGATCATTTGGCCATATTTGTCGTAGCGCACCCATTTGCCTGGTGTGGAACCTTCTTCTTCGTCTTGGAATACATATGGCAGCCAGACTTCTTTGTTCCTGGCGATTGCGCCTTCCGCATTCGCATCCAGCCAATACCACGCCTTGCTGGCGGGATCAAAGATTTCGCGGCCTCTTTCGATATTGCCGAATTGGGTGTCCTTGACGTTCTTTAGATCGCCATAGACGCCTTGTTTGATATCGTCTTCATACCAATACACGATGTCATTCGGATACATGCCGCGGTATGGGGAACCATCGGCTTTTCTAAAGCCTGTGTAGCGATCTCTCAAGGTGATGGTAAAGGTTGTCTGGGCTGTTCCTGAATCGGTGAAGAGGAACTTGATGGTATGTTCTTTTGCGCTGTCAAGGGAAAGGACATAATCTTTCTTTAGGGCGATGGAATCAGCGCTGAACACTAGATTCTCTAGCTTGACGAGTTCATCATCCACAAATACCTGGGCGATGACGGTTTCATCTGCGTCTGTTCCAAACACTAGGTCGATGTCGTCTTCTTCCAGCCATTTTGCTGAAGCATTGTCAGTTACGGTATATTTCGCTGGCCATTCAACTGTCTCTTCTTTTTCAAGCAGGTAGAGCTGTCCGCCATAGAATGGGTTGGCTGTGGTAATGTACATTCCCTTTTCGGTAGGCATGTATCTGAGTCCGCCATAGTTGTACTTGTCACCAAAGCCATCAGATGTGACGAGCGTCCATGTTTCGCCATCGGATGTCTTTAACATGTCGAAGCCCCATACATCGTCTTTGACGATCTTGGAGATCTCGGCGTACATCATGATGCCTTTCCAGTCAATCGCATTGTAGATTTCTTCAAATCTTTCCTGCCATGCCTCCAACATTGCCTTCAGTTGGGAGATGATTTCGTTGTCTTCCGGCAGTTGCGCATAGTCAATGTTGCCATTGTCTAGCAATGTGATTCCCTTGGATTCCAATGACTTGCTGGACGCAAGAGAAAGATCCATCGTGGAAACGGCTTTTTCGTCCAATGCGGCTTCGATGAATACGATTCCATCCTGTCCTGCCGTGCCATTGAGGATGTCGGAAATAATCCTTGCGAATAGATCAACCAGCCTGTTTAGCAATGCACCGTATTTCTCCACGAAGAATTCGAGGTTTTCCTGGGTGGGTTCTATTTCGGAAAGCTCGCTCATCATCTCAACGAATTCGCTGTAGATGTCTACCAGTTCAGCAACGTATTCGTTGCTAGAAATACCCATCGCAACAAGCTTTTGGACCAAGTTGGCGATGTAGGAGATTTGCTCTTCCCATTCCTGTTGGCTCATTTTAAACAAAGAGCCATTGCTTACGCGGGTAAGATAATTGTAGATGACGGCACTGTCCATCGTGGAGATGTACAGTTCGTTATCATACACATGCCCACGCCAAACATATTCGTTTGTCGTGTTTTCCATCGCCATCGCAAAGCCAAGGCACTTTTCGAACTTACCGGTGTCGTTGTTCATCTTCCAAACGGATTGCGGGTGCTTTAGGCTGTTGTAGAGTGGATAGAGATAGTCGGACGCAACGTATGACGTTGGATCGCTCACAAGGCTGAGTACGCCTTGGAAACCAACGAGTTCGCAGCCAATGGTGTGGTCGTAGTCCAGTATGTACAGTTCATCGTTGAATACCGCAAATGCACCAATGACGGAGTGATAACCCAGTCCATTGGTTGGATCGGTGTATCCCGCTGGGTTGTCGGGGTGGAGTCCCTGGTTGTTAATGCCATTGTGCGCACCAACGACTTCTTCCCAATGCCAGCCATAGGCATTGGCTTCTTCGCCATCCTGCGCGGGTCTTCCCCTAAAGACGACAAAGCCACTCATGCCTGGCATAATGCCATAGAGCCAACCATTCAATGCGGCCATTTCCCAGAATGGAGCACCGATGGAGGATCCTACGTAGGAATCATATGCGTATTCGCCAAAATCACGATAGTCGGCGACTCTGTCCCACTTGGTGTCATCCTCTTCATCCTTTTTCAAGATTGCAAGCTTGACAGCACCCTCATCGCCCTCGTCCACTTCGTAGGATGTATCGGTTCCGCCAAAATACAAGCTTCCCTCGAACACGGCGTTTGCCCTGACGGCTGCGCCTTGCTCGGTGTGGTAGACAACCGTGCAGTTGTCGTCTTCATCGACCATGACGATGGAAGGACCTTCACCCTTGGCTGCTCCCACATATGTCGCAAAGAAGAGCTTGTTGTCAAACTTCTTGGCGTTTCTGAAGGAAACGCCTTCGTTTGCTTCATAAATCACTTCCTGTTCATATGTTTCCTTGTTGACCTTGATAATCTGGCTTCTGCCTTCCGTGCGATGTGGCACTTCGCCATTGGTGAACACATCCACTAGATCCCAGACTGTTTCTGCATCCATCATCCCCGAAGCGACTATCGGTTCCTCAAGATAGCTTCTGATGACTTCTCCCACTGTGTTGCGCCATGTTCCGATATAGAGGTAGTCGCCTCTTTCTTCGATTGACCACAGATAACCAACTTCTCGGTCGCCACCAACCTTGAGTCCATCTGCTTCTCTTTCACCATGGTCTGGGTTGGAGATCTTGGTGATTGTGTAGCCATCGCCCTGGATTGGTTCTGGTTCCTGTGCATGCACAGGGATCATCCCGCCGCCCAAGGCAACCGCAAGCGTGAAACATAACAGTTTCCTAATGCCAAAACTCATATTAAAATACCTCTCAATGTGCCAATCCATCATACCATAAAACAGACCTTTTTTCTTCTTTATCATGTTCTGTTATAATACTGATATAGCTAACAGGAGAAAATAGAAATGATTGCGGAGATCATCAGCGTTGGAACGGAAATTCTTCTTGGGAACATTCTCAATACCAACGCGCAATACCTATCGAAGAAACTCGCTGCCTGTGGCGTGGAGGTGCATTACCAGACGGTTGTCGGAGACAATCCCGCGCGTATCATGGATGCCATCAAGATTGCGTTTTCTCGCAGTGATATGGTCATTATGACAGGTGGGCTAGGACCAACCAAGGACGATTTGACCAAGGAGATGCTTGCGGCGTATTTCCACAAGGAACTGGTGTATGACGAAAAGGCATTGGCACAAATGTCACGCCGTCTCAAGGCAGTCGAAAAAGAGTCTTTGGCGCAAAGCTTGCGCAAACAAGCACTTGTCCCAAAGGATTCTATCATCCTCTACAACCACCATGGCACTGCCCCAGGGATCATCATGGAGGATGATGGGCACAAGTGCATCCTACTACCTGGTCCTCCCAAGGAAATGGAGCCAATGTTTGAGGAATATTGCCTCGACTACCTTCATTCCCTTTCTAGTGAAACGATTGTCTCAATGAACATCAAGATGCTGGATTTCCAGCATGCTCCAGTGGAGGTGGTGGGAGAAGCATATGTGGCAGACACCCTTGGCGATTTGCTGGATGGAGCCAACCCAACGGTTGCTACATATGCCAAGGAAGATGGATGCCTGATCCGCATCAGCGCCAAGGGTGCTTCACGCCAAGAGGCACTCCAGTTGATGGAGCCGTATGTCGCGGAAATACGACGCTTGTTAAAAGACGAATATATCGCTTCGATCCAGGAAGACATTTGAGGAGCAGGCATGCCTGCTCCTCTTTTTACCTATGAAATGTCTTGACATACCAATCGTATGTCTTGTTTCCCGTGTTGCCATGGGGTGGATGGAAATCATCCGGCATGTCAATGATAATATGATCATAGCCATTGATGATCGTGGTGCCACTTGGATGATCAATGCGACGGTTGAAATTGCCGTATTCCTTGTGTACGTGTCCATGAAACATGTAGGATGGCTTCCATTCTTCCAGTAGATGATTGAAACATTCAAACCCTTGGTGCGGGATGTCTGGAAGATCCCCATGGCCATGGGCAGGCGCATGGGCGAGCAGAATGTCAAAGCCATTCATCAGCTTGACCTTCAAGCGAAGTTTTTGGATGCGTTTTGCCATTTGCTTTTCGGTGTACATGTCACTGGAAACGCCATAGCGCATGGAACCTCCCAAGCCAAGGATGCGCATGCCGTGGAAGTCGATGACATCGTCTTCCACGCATATGCATCCTTCGGGAGGATTCTCGTGTAGATGTTCATCATGGTTGCCCCGTACGTAGAATAATGGACGGTTTACCACGGTCACAAGAAATTCTAGGTATTCTTTCTTCATGTCCCCGCAAGCGAATATCACATCTACGCCTTGGGTCTTTGTCGGGCTGTAGTAGTCCCACAGGGACATGGACTCAACGTCTGCCACGATAAGTGCTTTCATTGTTTCCTAACCTTGGCGATGCCTACAGCATCGCTGATGCGCTTTCCTTTCTCATTCAATTGCCAGAAGTTGGGAATCTCGCCAACGATATTCTCGTTGAGCCACTCCATGGTGATGATTTCCTCCATGGACAAAATGCCATCTTGTTGCACAATGCCTTCTTGCGAATGCAATTCGCCTGAGAAGATTTCGAAAGAATTCTTGACAATCGCTTGTTTCAACAGGTGAAGGGTCTTTTTCGCCCCCAGGGGAATCGAAGAAGAGAAAACACAATCCACCATGCCAGAGCGCATGCCCCACCAATCACAGATGACTTTATCGTTCATCATTGGATCCCATGTGCCATCAAGGATTGACTTGATCGTATGCTCGTAGTATTTTTCCCATTTCCATACGGGTGAAGCAAGATGATTCGTCTTGCCATCTGTGTATTCGTAAAGACCATACTCTCCTTCCACGCCTGCTTCCAAAGACAGGTCTACGCCTGAAAACAGGGTGATGTCGTTTTCTTTGAACAAAGCCTTGTTGTCTTGGCTTGCCTGTGTCCAGCAAAGGTACACCTTGGCGCTAGGATCGACCATGGATACACCGATCGCAAAGGCATTGATGTCCGCCAATGTCCCATATGCCGGGACTGGCGCAAGGTAGCCAACCTTGTGGTTCCTGCTAAGCATGGCAGCCAGTACCCCTGTCATGAACTTCACTTCATACATGCGGCCATGGTAGGTACGCAAACATCCACGCGATAGGTTCAGGGAACAGTTCAAGAACTTGGTATCGGGGAAATGCACCGATGCCTTAAGGGTACCCTCCATCTGCAGCGGGGATGTGGTAAAGATGACATCGCTTTCATCCGCGCAATCGCTAAGAACCGCAAACAATCGTTCATTGGAAATACTTGAGAGTGTCACGACATTGATCGCATCCTTGAAGCGTTCTTTCAGGTATATCGAAGCAACGTGGTGGTCATGGACCCAGGGATCTTCAACAGGATCCCCGTCATGGACAAACGTGACCTTGATTTTCTTTTGAGGCAGGATCTTCTTCATTTCTCTTAGAAGCGTTGTCTTTTTTGTCAGGGGTTGCGTTGCGACAATGGAACCACTGCTTGCGAAAGCCTTGTCCATCTCCCCAACCTGTTTCTTGAGTTCATCGCCATGCGCAACCGAAGGTCCATACACCGACAGATACATCAAGAAAGCATCTTCGCATGAGACATCATAATCCCCTGATTCCTGAAATACCTTTTTGAATCTGGCGTAGTCGCTTTTCAATCTTCTCACATCATCGATATCCCAGGGTTCTTCCAATGACTTTCCCCTCATTTTAGCAAGACGGCGGTATGAACCCGTTTTAGCAAAAGTGAAGTCATACATGCGCGTAGCGCGAAAGAACTGAAGGAATTCATTATACAGTTCATTCTCTTTGGCAGGCATGATGCGCGTGACTTCTGCCTGTATCAAGGGCATTCCCACATAACGGGATACCGATACCCGTTTGTTTCCTTCCTTGACATAGAATTTTCCCAGATATTCCAAGACACTAATAGCATCACGGATTCCTTCTTCCTCTTGCGATTCATAGAGGCTAGACCATTTGGCGGCGAATTCTGTGTCCATGTCCGCCAAGGGAAGAAAATCGCATGAGAATACATTCTGTCGCATGTTTGTCACAGTTCCCACGATTTTTTCAACGGGAATCTCCATATACCCGATTTCAACGCGCGCCAGTTTCTGGGTATCGTCCAAAATATCATTCAAGGCAGGAAGATACGGTGGTTTTCCCTGCGACATCGCCTTGTTGTATGATTTTATCGCTAACTTTCTAGCTTTTTCATAGTCTTGTAACATAACATCCTCCTCACTCATCACATTCTATCATATGTAGATTATAATTCATTATACTTTTTTACCGCGCGTTTCAATGGCACGCACAAGTTTGTCGTCTGTGCGCAAAAAGATAAAACCAGCCTAAATAACCGCATGACCAGCCATAAACCATTAGAAAAAAAAGCTCTTTACACTATTAACAGGCAAAAGTTATCATCATTTATATTTTTTCTTGTGTAAAAAAAGAAAAGAAATGATATAATAGAAATCGTTCAAAGGGAGTATTGATATGACAAGAGCTAACTCAACGATTGATAACCAGATTCTTCTGCGAATCCTGAAACTGATGGAAACCAAGGGTGTCCGTCAGAAGGACTTGGCAGAGTATCTGGGAATCACAGACTCTTCACTGACACAGTGGAAGTCTAACCGCACAAGATCTTACATGAATTATCTGGACAAGATCGCAACTTATCTGAATGTCGACAGAGAATATCTTCTGCACGGAAACGGCGAAGAGTTCACCGATGATTTCTCTCTTTCAAAGAAAGAGAGACAGTTGGTCAATCAGATTCGTATGCTTGAAAAGCCCCAGCAAGACAACATTTACAAAGTTGTCAATCTCTTCATTGATTCTTGTGCCACAGGAAAATCAAAGAGATAACATCTCGTGGGAATGGCGATCTAAGGATCGCCATTCTTTTTTTTGAAAAAAATGCAAAAAGGGGCTAGACAAATCCAGAAAATGTGCTAGAATATATAAGCGTTCTGAGGGAATGGTCCTGTGGAGTAGCGGTTCATCTCGTCTCCCTGTCACGGAGAAGATCGCGAGTTCGAATCTCGTCAGGACCGCCATTGATGCGAGTGTAGTTCAATGGTAGAACGC
>OMYM01000457.1 GCA_900315225.1 uncultured Erysipelotrichaceae bacterium
AGTATGTCCAACAGACCACCTTTTATTGGGATGCTCTGAAGAATTGAAGGAACAGCAATCATTGTACGCACAAGCCTTTAAAACACTTGTGTTATCATTCGTGTGACTCCACATCCAGCCGTTTGGCTGCTGATTGGTTTATAGAGGAAATGATCTTTGATTTCAGATCACATAATACCCCTTAATCTGGTGACCGTTGTTTGAATAAAGGGGGGGATGACTACGTCATCCCCCCCTTTATTAAGTGGAATTATCTCGTTCTCAAGACTGGATAATTCCCCACAATCGCCTATTAGGGGGAATTATCTCCATTTTCAGACCACATAATTCCCCCCTAATAGCCTAACAGGGGGAATTATCTTGTTTCTGGAACCACATAATTCCCCTTAATCCTTGCATAGGGGATTTATCTGTGATAAACTTTAGACTGTAAGATAGAAAGGAGCTTAAGATGGCATTGGAAATCATTGGACGTGAAAGAGAAATCGAACGACTGCAACGTTGCATGGAAGAAAAGGAGGCACAGCTCGTTGTTGTCTACGGAAGAAGACGCATTGGAAAGACCTATTTGATAGATACGGTTTTCGAAAAAAAATATGATTTTACTTTTGTCGGCGCCCACAAATTGAATAGAGAAGCGCAGTTGGATAACTTTGCGAATGAAATCCAGCTACAGACTGGGCAATCAAAGCCAAAAATTAAAAATTGGCGAGATGCATTTGTGATTCTTCGACAATATCTTTCATCACTTGACTACAGTAAAAAACGAATCGTGTTTTTTGATGAGCTGCCATGGATGGAGACACACAAATCTCATTTTCTTGATTCATTTGAGTGGTTTTGGAATAGCTGGGGATCAAAACAAGACAATCTGATAATGATTGTCAGTGGATCTGCGACATCATGGATGAATAAAAAGATTTCAGATAATAAGGGAGGTCTTTTTAACAGACAAACATGCAGGCTATATTTGGAACCGTTTACCCTGTATGAGACAGAAAAGTATCTCAATTGGAGAGGCATATACTGGTCGAGGATAGATATCGCTGAGTGCTATATGATTACGGGAGGAATTCCATATTATCTAAGACTTTTAAATCCAAATCTTTTATTCAGGGAAAACATTGACAATCTGTTTTTCAAGAAAAGAGGTGAATTGTGGGATGAATTCTCGCATTTATATCACACTTTATTTGAAAACGGAGACCAGTATGCAAAGGTTGCTGAGGTTCTCAGCAAAAAAGGCAGGGGATTGACGCGAAAAGAGCTTGGGGAAATGACTGGCTTTTCATCAAGCAAAACCCTTACAAAGATATTGAATGACTTGATTGTCTCTGGATTTGTGCGTGTCGAGCCGTATTACGGACATAAAAAAAAGGATACTGTATATCAGTTGTGTGACTACTATACTTTGTTTTATTTTCGGTTTATCAAGAACCGTTACGGCATTGATGAATCCTTTTGGAGCAAATCGTTTGATCATCTTTCAAGGCGTGTTTGGTGTGGCTTAACATTTGAATTATTATGCAAAGATCATGTGAAGCAGATCAAGCAAGCCCTAGGCATATTGGGTGTTACAACAGAAACTTTTGGGTGGTATCAGATTGGAAAACAGATGGAAGATGGAGAAAGACGAGGCGCACAGATTGATATGGTGCTTGAGCGTCGTGATATGTCTATCAATATTTGCGAAATGAAATTCTCTATGAATGAATTTGAAATCGATAAGGATTATAACATGAATCTGAGAAATAAAATAGAAGCATTCAGGTTGGCTACCAAAACACAGAAAACGTTGGCTCTGACAATGGTCACTACATTTGGCGTAAAGAAAAATAAATACGGTGGGATTGTGAATAGTCAGGTAGTATTGGATGATCTGTTTAAGGATGTTAAATAATAATCAACTTGATGATTGTATTTTTTGCATTTTCGGAAGCATTCTGCCAGTATGGCTCCCGCGCAATAGGGGACAAGAAAAAAGCTCCTTCCAGCGCCAACCATTACAAAGGAACCGCGGGCAGGAAAAACCCAATCCATTCTTTCCGAATGGATTGTACCGCGTTCCGCCTTGCATGTAAAGGGAAAGATGACGAAAATGAAAAAACAGCAACAAAAGATTAAAAACCCGAATGAAACCACATTCACGCGTAAATGCATATCCCTTCATAATCATATCCGCATCATCCGCAATACTCTTCATTTTTTCTTCGAGTATTTGCTATCCTCACTTCCTCAATACCGTTGAGGTATTCTTGTGGATCCATATACAGTCTCTCAGGAATATAATTCAGGTCGATATAATCCTCATATTCCTTCTTGACCTTACCAAAGCAATTAACAACCAAGTAGCCTTTATCCCATTCCACTACCGATTTATACTCGAGTAAATCCTTTCCATGCATAAAGGTAATTATTTATCCTTTGCACATAAACTGTGTATAACTGCCATTCTTTCTAAGAACAGCATAATGATTGATGTTTTTTATCATTTTAATCCCACCGAGCTTTGTTAAAAACCTATTTTGTTATTTACTTTTTTCTCTACGTTTGGTAATTCAGAAAAAATCCCCCATTGCATACGGGCCCTACTTGTTGCCTGAATCCCCTTTTCCGAGCTTGGAGGATGGTGGATCCATGGCTGGGCAAAAGATATTAAGGCTTGTAGTATTTCTGACTCGCGGAAAGCATGGATGCGCATCCAGAAAACCCTTTAAACAAGCATGGATGTTGTTGACTCCAGGCATTTGTTTATCCTTGTCCGGCAAGCCTTATAAACCCTTCCTGGTCCAATTTTACCAAAGGCATGATCAGGACCCCTATGCAATGGGGGATTTAATTCAGAAAACCATAACCATATCATGAAACCAATTTCTGGCTGCTTGATATACTAAGAGTATCATCTTTGTTTCAGCAACTTCAGCCTTAAATCTTCCCCTTTCACAAAGCCACCGTAGTCACGCAAACTCCCCTCTGTCCGTATATCGGCACATGCTAGGATTCTTTATTCCATTAGGAGAAGATCCTTATTTTACCATGAAACATGGTCAGATAACAACGGAGTTTTTGATAATTCTCGTATAAACATTACCAAAGTCGCGCAAGGCTTCCCTCAATCTTATATCCGCTCTAGCGGGAGTTTCGACTGGCATAATAGAAAGTGCCCAAATCCTTTTTTGCACTAAGGCTTTTGGGCATATGTAAATGTAGTCTAGACTGTCCCGTAATTCCTATTGTAAACCCTGCCGTGATGGCTTCAATGAGTGCAAGGGTTGCATTTTCCCAGTGCCTTGGTATAATATGAATGTTGTAACTATTGCTATGGGCAAGGGGAAGGAGGAAATCATGGGAATCTACCTAAACCCTTCAACGGAAAACTTTGGAAACTTGGGCTTGTCCCATAATGGTGCCAGTTTACTGGAACAACCATCCACGAAAACAATAAAAAGTGAGGCTATTTTAAAATGCAGAAACAAGAATGCAATAAGAGAAAACGGCATGACCAATTGTGACTTTAGATCCATGGATGATCTTAAGGATCCTGTCAGTCACTTTGTCTATGACTTATTATACTCAGATGCACAAATAGATGGAATTCTGCATTGTCTGCCTGCTGTTATATGCGGAACGATCAAATATCCGTTCCGCATATTTGATCGTTCCAGTATATGTTCATGCAGGATCCCAAGGAAGTTAGCGTTTAGCTTTATCAAGTATGGGGCTAGGGATCATGCCAGGGTACCCATGCAGTGGGATGATTCCGTCAATGCCGGCTTCAACAAGGGAACAAGGTCCTGGCAATGCGTGAACCCGTCATATACGGTCATTATACTCAGAGGCACAATTAAGTGGAATTCTGCAATGTCTACCTGCAGTTATATGCGGAACGATTGTAAATATCTGTTCCAGATATTTGATCGTTCCAGTATAGCAAGAGACAAGCACTATATACACTTCCATCATTGCTTCAGGGAGGAGATGTCTTGATTGCGAATGCACCATTGGAGAGGGATGGGCTGACACTCAAGCTAAAGCCTTATCAAGCAATTGTCTTTGAAAAGCCCCCCGTTAACAAGAAGTGAAACAATGGAAAAGCGTGCCATGAAAATGTTGCGGAAATAGGATTGTCCATTGAAAAAATCCATCTAATCATACGTATTCGTGACAATAGTGAATCGTTCAGTTTGACCGAATGTGCCAAGATCATTTCCAATACAAGTGATATGCCGTATGTTTCACTGCCCGTCGGGAATAAAGTCTTTTCAATACGGTAGGATGATCCATTTTCCCATCTTTGAAGAGCCTACTCTCTTTATGATGCCTTTGTTCTTCATCAGTGTAACATACCTAGCGACAGTAGATCTTGATAATCTTGTTGCTTGAGATATTTGCACAATAGAAATGCTTGGGTTTGATTGTATTGCGTGTAGGATACGTTCGACTTTATCCTGCTTGTCAGGATCGAAATCCTTTATTCCCTTGTGCTTTTGTTCATTCTCGATTACAGTATCGGAAGCATTCGTGCTGTTTGTGAGAAATGATGGGTGAATGAAAAGCCTTGATATAAAGTAAGAATGATCATCATCTGTCTCAAATTCAGGAAGAGGAGATCCGTTGCTTTTTGTTGCATTTAGTATTTTGGTAAATCCTGTATTGCGTCCTTCAGTCAAATGCAGCTCTTTTAAGAACTCTCCAATCCGCCTGTTTCGATATCTTCTGTTAGCGATTTCGTATTTTTTCAATTGCTCCTTCGTGACAGAGAGAACAGGACCAGGATAGCTTACAATTTCGATTTTTCTATCCATTATGCGAACTTCGATCGGTTCACGAATTTCATAGCTTCTATGATATACCGCGTTAGCCAAAGCCTCTTCAATTGCCGCAAAAGGATAATTGTAAATGTGATCAGCCTCCGCTTTATCAGGATGCTTAATGATTTTTCTTTGAATGAAATTATTGTGAATAAATCTGAGTGCATCGCGTAGCTGCTGATCCAGTGGACCTTTAAATGTCTGCTCAACAATTAAGTCACCCTCAAGACCATCTGGGAATGCCACAACATCAATTTGAGCATAGGGAAAGAATTTGTCTGGGGCATTGGAAAAGAACATAAGCCCGATATTTCTTGGCTTAGGCAATCCGGATATACTACTACTGATACCCATGTTTTCGCAAATCTTCACAAAGGGAAGAGTATCCAGTTCCGATACCATGGCACTTTTTACCGTGGATAAGTATTGGCGAATTAAATTGATATTTAAATCACCCATCTCTGCATAATGATTGACCCGATCATCAAAAGGAACTTTATTTGAAAGCGAATAGAGTTCTTTTAATTCATTTTGCGAGGGCTTGATTGTACTGGACATTTTCCGAATGAAAAATGTTTGCTTCTGTGAAGCGATGGCCTTTCCCTTTTCGTAAGTGAATGTATCTGGACTGCTGTATGGTCTTACATCACCCCCGGGAGCCCATACAACAATCAAGGTTTTTCCTTGAAAATCCACAGGAGCGACAACGGGTAAATATCTTGGCTGAATTAAATTGCATTTATTGAGGAGATCCTTCATAATGCTATCGACTTTATTCGGCGGAACACCTTCTACAGGGAATACCGGTCTTCCATTTTCTTCTTTAACGCCGATCACAATATACCCTCCGCCCCAATTGTCTATATCGTTTGCGAAAGCGCAAATCGTTTTCAAGGATACTTCAGGCATCCAAGTTGTCTTCATTTCCACTTGTTCCCATTCAACAATATTTCCTCCTAACAGTGTATCAATGCTTAATGGCAATCCCATAACAAAACCCCTTTCTATTATTTGTTTCGTTGTAAGTATTTCCGTGATTCTTATGATTTTTATGACATATATTAAATGCTATGTCAATCTTTTGCTTGTTTCCAATGTGTGCCTAGGCAATACGATGGTATTGTTTAGGCATCCTATCCGATCCCGCAGTCTCCTTTCTGACGTGGTAGATGGAATAAACGAATATTCATTCTTTCTTCTAAACCTTTGACCTGTCTAATATAGTGTTGGCGAACAGTACACATTAAACAAGCGTTTCCCCTTTCTCATATCTTTCAATTCAAGAAGTGTTATAATATGGGTGTCTATTGTCTATTCCATTTTTCTCTTCTGAGCATAAACGATACTATATCACATTTCATTGTTTTGTCAACATAATTTTTTCCAGTTTATTCATTGCGTATTCTTAAATCAAAATATTCCTGATGTAGGCAATTTAAACCCGAAGTCTCATAAAACATCTTTGAGGCTTCGGGTTCCTTTTTGGATGGATCGTGTTCATCGTGCTCAGGATCGTGTTCATCATGCTCAGTGATCGTGTTCATCGTGCTCAGGATCGTGTTCATCGTGTTCAGTGATCATGCTCATCATGCTCAGTGATCGTGTTCATCGTACTCAAGGATCATGCTCATCTCTATTTTGCCCATTTGGTACAATGAATAAGCGTGAAGATGGTTATATCCCGCCAATAGA
>OMYM01000453.1 GCA_900315225.1 uncultured Erysipelotrichaceae bacterium
ATGGCATAGCATGTCCTTTCCCAAAGATCAGCATCGAATTCCGGGAACCTCTGCCCAGCAATCTTTTTGCATTTGGCTGGATCGCTTGTTCCCATGATCTGGTTGGCAAGTTCTTGCTTACGAAACATCATTACCTTGTGATACATCATGAACTGCTCTGAATTCACGAAATGCTTGCCAGCGTAATCAAACTCTACAGGATACCAGTTGCTGAAGCATCCGTATGGTCCATATTCATGATAGAATCCAATCATGACAGGTTCATTTGTTCCATTGGCAGATCCATCCACATCTGATGCCGATACCCCTGCATCCAAGGTATTCAATGCCTTGTCATAGGCATCTTTGGTTCCAGCATCGAAAAGCACCCAGACAATCTCATCAATAGCGTCTGGATTGGCATTTACAAACTCACTTGCGGCGTGAATTGCAATGTCAGCGGCTTTGTCCAGAGGATAGGAAAACACACCCGTGGATATTGACGGGAAGGCAACGCTGCGAATACCACGCTCTTTTGCCAACTGTAGTGAATTCTTGTAGCAGTTAACAAGAAGTTCCGCCTCGTGATGTCTACCACCTTGCCAGATTGGTCCAACGGTATGGATTATATACTTGCAAGGAAGTCTATATGCTCCTGTAATCTTTGCTTCACCTGTTTTGCATCCATGCAATGTCTTGCATTCTGCCAACAGTTCCTTCCCAGCAGCGCGATGGATGGCTCCATCAACCCCTCCACCACCAAGAAGCGATTCATTTGCTGCATTCACAATTGCCTCAACCGAGTCAATCTTTGTGATGTCACCTTGTATTGTGTGTAGAATAGTGTTGCCTTGTTTGTATGTAGACATAATAACCCCTTTACTTTCTTATAGTAGAATCGTATGCTCTTCTTTGAACCATGCATTCTCTATCAGGGCATACGACACATCATACTCACACATCAACCCAGAAAGGCTTGATGTGGTCTTTTCAAGTTGAATATCCAGTATTTATGACAGACCCTTGGGCATCAAGTTCAGCGCCTTCATTGTCTTTTCTAAGTCCTTTGCCAGTCTATTCCTCAGCCAAACTCACCCTTGCCATACCATTGTCACTGTAGTTTCTGCAACGTCTTCTTCAAGGATTCGATATCATTTGGATCATTGAGGACATGCATCCTGCGGTGGCAGTTTGGACATAATGCAACACAATTGTCCACGGAGTCCATTCCTCCCTTGGAGAGCCATTCAATATGATGGCATTCCAAATACGGTTCTCCATTTTGGTCAGTGAATGGAGCTTTCGCTCCACATAGCTGGCATTTTCCATCTGCCCTTTTCTTGACATATGCCGCAATGATTGGATTGCGCTGGAATGTCTTTGTCTGGACAACGCTTTCGACAGGCAGGTTTCCTTTCTTTTCCGCTTCTTTCTTCAATTTGTCTAATGACTTAGTTGATGCCTTCAATTCCTGCGACTTGAACTCTTGTTCCAAGGTTTCTGCGGATGGTGCTACTACGTTATCAAAGAAACCATTGTTTTTCTGATTGACCAACCATTTCAAATGCTCCCATTGGTCTTCGCTGATATAAGTGATGGAACTCCAGCTGCTGATGTCAATGAAGCTTTTGATATCATCATAAAGAATCGGATTGGGGATTTGTCGCAACTGATTGATATCCGCAGACCATCTGTTATCCACATCATCATATTCTGGTCTGGCAGAAATTACGCCATAGCCAAGAATATTGCCGCTATATTTCTTGTACAAGGCTTTTTCAACTTCTACAAAATCACGAAAATCCTTGCCATAATCATCTGGTATGCTCGATGTTGCCATACCCAGTTTATTTCTTGAGGTCTTCGCACACAGGAAAACCGCGATATCTCCAGGAACAGCAGTTTTTGGAACAGACCAAGTTGTCTCCCCTGTCTTAAAGTCCTCTAAAATCCAAGATAAGTTTGTCTTTCCATATTCGTCAAACGAATACTTGATATCATCCAATTCCCTTGATACCGTGAAGTTTAAAATGTATTGTTTAGCCATAGCATAATACCTTGCTATATCCTTCCTATCTGTTTCTATGCCTTTGTCATAGCATCATGAATGCTTGTGATATACGCACTCTTCTACGCCCTTATCAGGGCTACATGAAGCTGACACTGTCCTGCTGTCGCAAGCGATTCTGCTTCGGATATATTATCCGACTTATTGATGGCTGATGCAAGGGAATAATTCTATTGTTTGCGATCACGACAAAGACATATTGGTACTTTAGTCCTTTTTCCTTGTCCCTAGACTTTCCTGATAAATGGACCAATAAATTATCTAATTACCCTAAGTGGTCTCTCCAGGTTTGTGTACCCGAGCATCTCATTTTGTTGTTTTCTGCCTTACAGCGTATGATTCCCTTTGCGTTAAGAACCTCGACTACTCGGTCATGGTGCACGCATATAATTAGATAAATCTCATCTCCAAAAAAGTACAATATGTACCTGTCCGTTTTAGAGTTTTTATCTATCTTTTTTGATGGGAAAATCAAGTGTTTATAGGGACTTATGAACCAGAACATGAAATTAGATAATTTAATTGGTCCATTTTTTCTGGAAATTCTGGCCTGTACATGGTTGCCTTGATCTCCCCGCAGGCAGACAAGCCAAACCAACCATGTGCAATGGCACCCACCTTGCGAAGTAGATGTAATGATTTACTTCAACTTTCGCTAGTCATAATATCTTCATCCGTCAACATTCGTTCTTTAAACACGATGGTGTTCTTATCCTGCAGGTCGTAGTCGTATATGGAAGCCACGATCAATTGGTGGTCACTGTAGTCGCGTTGAATGATTCCAAGGATGCATTCTACGGTTGTGTGTTCCACTTCCCTTCCTTGTGGGGAATCCAATACAATCGGTAAAGTAATCCCTGCTTTTTCCCTAATCATTTTGATGTAGGCGAGTTTGAAAGCAAAGACAATTTTATACAATATAGTGCCTGATAGGGATTGCAAGTCTTTCGTGAAAAGGTAGTCTGTGTTTGGATCTAGATATTTACTGTCGATGCCTAGTTCTTGGGCATATGAACAGATACATGCGTAGAGTTGATCAACTACTTCATTGTCCATTTTCGTCTTGACACGAATACGTTCATTGAGTTGTTTTTTCTCTTTTTTCAATTGTTCGATGACCTTCTTTGCCTCAATTGGATCAACGCGAATCTTTTTGATATCCGCGTCAAATGATTCGATCATTGTTTGTAGGTTAAACAATCTTTCTTCCGCATCTTTTTCCTTTTCCAGTTCATATAGTTTTTGCTTTGTCGAACTAAGACTCCTTAGAAGCATTGATTTTCTTGTCTCGAGATAGTTTATCGTATCCGCAAAATCCACCAGTGTTTCTTTCGTGACGGGAATGATTTCACCGTTGTCAGATTGTACCAGTAGTTTATATTCAGCGATGAAGTCTGCCAATGCTTTGTTTTTATTCAAATAGCCTGTTATCCGATCCAGTTCTTTTTGTGTCTGTGCTTGTTCTACTTGTAACAGTTCTATGCCCATATCACGTTCTTCGACAGATTCTTCTACTTCAACGCCTGCCTGAAGCAGAGCGTTTTGATATTCCCCTACAGTACACATGCATTCGTATTTTTTTAGTGATTGTTCGACAGCTTCCAATTGTTTGATATCATCATCACAATCCTTGTTTCCAAGACCACGAACAAGTTCTTCGATATTGAATGAGATGTTACCAACGACCTTTCCTCTGTTAAGCACTGTCCAACCTTTCTCTTGGTCAAAATAAGAAGCGCCAATCAGGTTGTTTAGAATATTATGATTGTTACAGCCTGTCAGGGCTTCCATGAGCTTATGGAAGTCTGAAGGGAGTGTATAATCGGTTTTGGCTTGACCATCGTCAAGAGTGAGGCAGGAATGGATACGGTGTAATTTGTATTCTTTATGTTTGCTTTCGATTGTCAACAGGAATTCCATGTTGTCAAAACGAATGCCTTTTGTGCCAGGGATAGGGTATCCAAGGGCATAGTATATGGCACGAAGGAATGTGGTTTTTCCCGTACTGTTCTTCTGGCTATAGATGATATTCAAACCATCCGAGAATCGGATGGTTTTCTTATAATAGCCTTCTCTTACTGTGATTTCCTTGAATATCATAGTCCTACTCCTTTTTTGATTGCGTTAATACGTTGTTTTTGCATTAGAATACGAAAGAGGATGACTTTGACCAACGCCTCTTTGGTATCAAGATCAGCGCTAATTCCATCCACGATATCAAGGTAATCAGACCAATCTTCGTTCACAAATGACTTCCTATCCTTTTTCGATAGATAAAAATCTGATATGACTCTCGTGATTAACTCATAGTCGCTTATTTCTTTGTTTATGATAAGATTGTATTTCGTTTTTAGTTCTTCGATTTCATCATCGTTGAATTCTTTCATATAGTCGACAGCCGCAATAGATTCAATCACAAGAACAATCAAAGGCCAGATGAATTGTTCCTTGGTAATTGTGATTTTGGCATCTGGCATGGATGCGTTGTGAAAGAAATCCGATTGCCAGATTTCCATGAGTCTATTCGTGATGAGCGGGACATCGTTAACTGTGTCTTCAAGGAAACCATTGATGCGTTCCCTGATCGCTTTATAACGGGTTCTCAAGTTAAGACCATTAAATGGGATGAAATATATTTCCAGTTGATCCGTTTCTAAGTTTTTAAATCCATTTTTACTAATGATGTCACGAACCTTGTCGTATGCGCTTTGCGGTAGTTCGGCTAAGCTATAACGAGACAATCCATAGAAATAAGACCTGCTAGATTCATCAAGAAAAGGATTCGGAGAATTGGTCATAAACAGGAACATACTACCATCGCCTTTTGCGGCAGCGTTATCGAGTGTAGTCAACGCCTTTGTCAATTTGGCGATTGCATTGGGATCATCGCCAAGTTTTGAATATGACTTTGCCTGGCCATATATTTTTGAACTATCTTGCAATGTGATTTCAACATCTTCAACGGAACCTTCAACACGGATGCACTTTGCTTCCTTGATGTGATCCAGCATGAGGACGATTGCAGCATTAACTTGAAAGTCCCATCCGAATGCGGATGGAGATGCATTAGTACTTGTCATTTATAGACCCCCTTTCCGTGAAATACACGACCAATAAAAGCTGTCTAGCTTCTTCTTTTTCCTACACCGCATG
>OMYM01000452.1 GCA_900315225.1 uncultured Erysipelotrichaceae bacterium
AGATTACCGCCACTGCCTCCGCTTCTCCCAATCGTTGGAGCGACAAGGTTCCTTCGCGTGAGATGACAAAAGAGGAAATCCATGAATATGTCGAGGCGTTTGCTAAAACAGCCCTGCTTCTGAAGAAAGCAGGGGTGGATGGCGTTGAGATCCATGCCGTTCATGAAGGATATCTCTTGGATCAGTTTACGCTGAAGTATGTCAATCAGCGAACCGATGAATACGGTGGTTCTTTTGAAAACCGCTATCGTTTCCCAGTGGAAATCGTCAAAGCCATCAAGGAAGCATGTGGCGATGATTTCCCGGTTTCCCTGCGCTATAGCGTGATTTCCAAGACGAAGGGTTTCCGTGAGGGCGCTCTTCCAGGCGAAGACTACGTTGAAGTTGGAAGGGACATGGAGGAAAGTGAAAAGGCAGCGAAGTATCTGCAGGAAGCTGGCTATGACATGCTCAATTGCGACAATGGAACCTATGATGCATGGTACTGGGCACATCCACCGGTATATATGCCAGAAAACTGCAACCTCGCAGATGTTGAGCATCTCAAGCAATTCGTGGATATTCCCGTTGTTGCGGCGGGTCGTCTCGATCCAAGGGTTGCGGCGAAATCAATCGCGGAAGGAAAGCTTGATGGTGCAGGGTTTGCCCGTCCGTTCCTAGCGGATACGGAATGGGTCACCAAGCTGATGAAAGGCAAGGAAGCAGATATCCGTCCATGCATACTCTGCCATAACGGCTGCTTTAACATGTGCCATTACAAAGGCGTTCCCAACGACCAAGACCTCATGGACTCCTTGCATCTTGCCCGCTGCGCAGTAAATGCAGAGACCATGCAAACGAAAAAACACTATATAAAACCAGCCAAGAATCCCCAGAAAGTGATTATTATCGGTGGCGGCATTGGTGGCATGGAAGCCGCAAGAGTGTTAAAACTGCGTGGACACACACCTGTGATCTATGAACAAAGTGGAGAACTTGGGGGAACATTTATTCCCGCCAGTGCGGAATCCTATAAAGGCAAACTTCGCGATCTTCTCGCTTGGTATCGTCGGCAGATGGAACAGCTCGACATTGAGATTCATTTAAACATGAAGATTGGCTCGGTCGAAGAGTTTAACAAATATCCTGTCATTATCGCAACGGGATCAACCCCACGATATTTACGTATGGTACCAGGCTACGAGAAGATGATAGAAGCCTGTGAATTCCTTAATGGCAAGGAAGTCGGAGAAAGAGTCGCCGTCATCGGAGGAGGTCTCACTGGTTCTGAAATCGCCTATGAACTTGCCTTGCAAGGCAAGACACCAATCATCATTGAGATGAAAGATGACCTCATTTCCCAACACGGAGTCTGCCTTGCGAACAGCTCTTACCTAAGAGAATGGTTTGCTTGGAAGAATGTCGAAGTGCATCTTGAAACAACACTTAAAGAAGTTAAAGATGGTGAAATCGTTGTCAAGACGAAAGATGGAGATTTAACGATCCCATGTGATTCGGTCATCTCTTCGGCAGGATACATGTCATCTCCTCTTGCGGCGAAGGGAAGAAATGTATATCTTGTTGGTGATTGTCAAAAGGTAGGCAACCTGCGTTCTGTCATCTGGGGTGCCTATGAGACCGCAATGAAGATCTAATACACTTGAAGACATAGAGACATACGTCTTTCTATGTCTTTTTTTGTTTCTAACACATTCATCATAACGGTCACAGTGCATTGTCGTGTGTTTTATGCTATACTACCATCAAAGGAGAGATTGCATATGTTCAAGATTGATCCAGCTCAGGACAGCTTTGATTGCTATATTAAAGAAAAGAACTATTATGTCGACAAGACAGAAATCATCTACGAGTATCTTGAGGAATCTTTCGAAAGCAAGATTATGTTCACCAGGCCAAGAAGATTTGGCAAGACGATGATCATGACTATGTTCCGAGATTTTCTCGACAACACACAGAAAAGCGAAGAATTGTTCAAGGGATTGAAGATCATGGAACATAAAGATCTTGTCAATCAATACATGAACAAGTATCCAGTGCTTTTTCTATCGTTAAAGGATGTGAAGGGTTCATCGTTTGAAGATATATACGACTTGTTCAGGAATAAGGTTTGCGAAGTGTATAGAGATCATGCATATCTATTATCGAGCGAATACCTCGATGACGATGATAAAGAGATGTTTTCTGAATTGAAAAAAGGTGAAGCATCAAAGAGTACAACAATACTTGGTGTTAGTTTTCTTTGCGAGATGTTGAAAAAACATTGGGACAAGCAAGTTTTCGTAATCATTGATGAATATGACGTTCCGATGGCTAATGCCGTAGGCACGCCCGCCTATGAAGATGTACTAGACATGATCCAGAAGATGCTAAGTAGTGTATGCAAGACCAATTCAAACGTAAAAGCTGTAATGATATCAGGCTGCTTATACACGATTAAAAACAGTAGCTATACAGGCTTAAACAACATTCGTCCTAAAACAATTCTTACCAATCGATACGCAATGTATTTTGGCTTCACCGATGAGGAAGTCAAACAGATCTTGACGGCAGCTGGATATTCTGGCAAGTATGACGAGGTCAAAAAGACGTATGATGGTTATATCTTTGGGAATACACACATCTACAATCCATGGGATGTCATGAATTATATCGCCTACCTGGATGATAATGGCGGTATCAGTCCGATAGAGCCACAGCTTTTCTGGGCGAATACATCGGAAACAAGGCTTAACTTGATCCATGGCTTCCTGGGCAGGACAGCAGATGCATTGGAAGGCTTCGAGAAATTGCTGACAGGCCAGCAGTTTGTGAAAGTCATCAATGAAAATGTCCCCTACCATCAGCTCCATGACGCGGGAAACAACCTGTGGGCAGGACTGCTAGAGACAGGATATCTAACGAAGGCAGAGAAGCAGGGTAGAAGCGGAACATTGACACTTTGCATTCCCAACATCGAGGTCATGGAAGTGTTCCGCCAAGAAGTGAGCAACTTCTTCGAAAAACACGTTGATATCGCAAGTGTCAATCTATTTGTGGACGCATTGTGGAATTCCAATGCCAAGGGGTCACAGGACTCACTGGATCTCATCCTTCAGGCAACAGTCAGCTATCTTCATGCCTACCATGAATACACCTATCATCTTGTCCTAGATGGATTCTTCACTGGCAAGGGCTATCGCACGTATTCGGAAATAGAAGCAGGATTTGGCAGAAGTGATTTGATCATCAAGGACTTGGAACGGAACCGTGCCCTTGTCCTTGAATTGAAACATGCTGAAAAAGAAAAAGACTTGCAAAAGGGGTTGAAAGAAGCATGCGATCAGATCAAGGCGAAAAAATACGAAAGCAATCTTGTCTATGATGGATATACGGAAATCCATAAATATGGCATGGCTTTCTTTGACAAGCAATGCTTGATCAAAGAATTGCAATAATCAATATGCTCCAGACATCTGATTCTGAAAAGACGCAATATATCGGATGAACATTTATACTGGAACAAATATTTACAATCATTCCGTATATAACAGCAGGCAGACAATGTAGAATTCTACCTATTTGTGATGTCAAAGCATAGATATGTAACACTTTCTTGTTAACCGTTACATAAGACACTACACGAAGGATAAATGTTGTTTGAGAATCATCGTTTATTCGGTACAATATCAGCGAAAGGGAGAGGAACGATATACAATGACAGTGATGAACAGAACGTTAGGACACACAAATAAAGTAATTGCTCCAATAGCCTATGGATGCATGGGACAGACCCATTCCTATGGCAGTGTGCAGGATAAAAACGATATGATAGATCTGATGCGTTATGCCAAGGAAGTAGGATATACCATGTTTGATACAGCGCCAGCCTATGGCGAAGACAATGAACGTTTCCTTGGTGAAGCCATGAAGCCATTCAGGGATAAAGTGATTATCGCTACAAAGTTTGGCATTCTTCATATGAGCGATGCTGGTGGAGATGGGGAATTGTCCAGTTCACATGATTCCATTATGAAGCAAGTGGATGAATCACTCGAAAGGCTTGGCACGGATTATATCGACCTGTATTATCAACATAGGATTGATCCAAAGGTTGCTCCAGAAGAGGTGGCTCAAACCATGAAAGAACTGCATAAAGCAGGCAAGATCTTGTCATGGGGAGTATCCTTTGCGCCAATAGACTATATCCGCAAGGCACACGATGTATTTCCCCTTGTTGCCGTGGAAAACATGTACAACTTCGTGGATCGTCATGATGAAGCGGATTACTTTCCCTTATGCGAAGAACTTGACTTGTTGTATGTCAGTGCATGCCCGTTGGCGAAAGGATTATTGTCGGGAACGGTGGACAAGCAAACGCAATACAAGCCTGGCGACTGGCGCAACAGGATGGCATTGTTCTCAGATGAGACAATGGATCAAAACCAAGTGTTGATTGACATGATCCAAGACTTGGCTCATCAGAAGAATGCCACCCCGGCGCAAATCTCTTTGGCTTGGGAGATTCACCAAAGACCATTCCTTGTCCCAATACCAGGAACGACAAAGAAACACCGTGTGAAGGAGAACTTCGATGCTGTCAATGTATCGCTGAGTGAAGAAGAGATGCAATCGATCAATGAACAGCTGAAGCGCATGAACACCATTGGCATGCATGGAGCATCGAACAAATGAACATTGAACAAGAAGTCTTGCATGCGTACGAAGAGTTCCAGCAGGCAATGATCACCAAAGACATTCCAAGGCTACGAGAACTTGTCTCTTCAGACAAGACATTCACCCATATGTCGGGAAAGAAACAGACACGGGAAGAGTTCTTTGCGGAAATCAAGAATGGCATCTTGAATTACTACAAGTACAATGTACGTAATGTTAATGTCACTGTCCAGGATGACAACGTCATCCTGGACGCTGATACAACCCTGGCCGCAAAGGTCTATGGCATGAAAGGGACATGGACATTGCACAACACAATATGCTATAGAAAGATCAATGGATCATGGATCCAATGCAACGGATAGGAGAAAGAATATGATTTTTGACAGAAACGAAAACAAACAAGTCATTGCATTGCTTGGGGCAGGTGCCATGGGCACAGCCATTGCCAGACGTTTTGCGACAGGACGCATCATCCTGCTTGGTGATATTTCCGAAAAGAACCTGGAAAAAGTGGCGAATGATCTTCGCTACAGTGGCTTGACGGTCGAGACATGCATCGTCAATGCCTTGGACAAAGAATCTGTCGAAGCATTTGCCCAGAAAGCCGCATCCCTAGGGAATGTAATGTATTTCATTGATACCGCTGGTGCATCCCCATCACAGGCATCTGTGGAACATATTCTCAAGCTTGACATGGTTGGAACAGGCTATGCCTTGGATGCATTTGGCAAGGTCATGGCAAAGGGTGGGGCAGGTCTTGTCATCTCCTCACAGACAGGATACATGATGCGCATTCCCGAAGATGTGGAACAGGCAATCCTGAATAGCGGAACAGATGACCTGATGAATATCCCATGGATTACAGAACATGCGACAAGAAGCGGAACAGCCTATATGATTGCGAAAAGAGTCAATCACCTTCAGGCA
>OMYM01000451.1 GCA_900315225.1 uncultured Erysipelotrichaceae bacterium
CATTAAAGAGTTTGCTTACCTCAGGTGAGACATTCTTGGTCTTGCTGGGAGCAGCTTCAATGTCATCCAATGCCTTTTTTGTAAGGATTCCCCTTACATACAGGTTTTCTGGTTTCTGTGCGATATCCTCTGGAATTGTGTGATACTTTATGTTGGTTCCTAACTCTTGAACTGTCTCACAATCAATTTCGACAACAATGCCCATTGTGTCTGTGATTTGGCTTGACAAAACATCAAGCAGATAAGTTGCATCTTCAAGACCGACAACATATCCATCATCGTTTACACCTATATGAAGTTCTCCACCTTTGGCGTTTGCATATCCACAAATCCACTCAAAGTATTCGTCCTGCCAAGAGGACTTGTATTCTGTTTTCTGTGATTCACGTTTTGGCATAAATGACATCTCCTTTCTACTATAGAATATTCCAACCAGAAAATCTCTAGAGGGTTAATGATCATAATCATGAGTGGTTGAAATCTAGCAGCGTCTTTGATTAGCGGTATGAGGAAACACTGTAAAAATCCATTCTCGATTATTTGGACAACTGGCATAATATCGTCTTCAGCATAATGAACGTTTGTATGCCACATAACTGATTAGGTCCCTGTGAAATTACAAAGATGTTCTAATCAGTCTTGGATTAACAACTATATTGGTCTTCAATCACTGAAAGTATATAAGATGCTTTCGTAATTTAATAAAACAGATTTCTCTTGGTATCCCCCTTTCGATTACAATATGATACCATATGAATATTCTTTTGTCAATAAGGACATTGTAAGTTTGGTGACTGCCTGATGACCACAGAATGTGTCGATTTCTAGTGGGAATAGTTCATGCATTGTCTGCCTGCTGTTATATGCGGAAGCCTTGTAGAAATCTGTTCCAGATTTCTGAGGCTTCTGGTATAGCAGCGTGCAGTACTTCTCTATCTTGCGTATCTTCTCCTTGAAAACTGCTGGAATGATCAACTAGTATGTTTGTTTATCGCAAACACGTATCACCGTGACATCGTTGCCGAAGTACATATTCAGTGCGAGTCGTACCTGTGCATTTGTTGTGATCTGTCTAGCGTCAGCTCATTGGGATCTTCACACATGGTCAACCGCTTCAATGCTTTAGAACCTTCTTCAATGCCATGAGATCCTCATAATTGACAGCCGTTCCGAAGGCATTGCTGTAGTACTGCCTGCTCTTGAGCAACACAGGACGGATGTGGCAGTCCTCGTGCATGTTGGCGAGATGGATGTGGCTGTTGGCGTTGCAGATCCAGATGTTGTCCTGCCTGTCCATCTGATCCAGAACCTCGCAATAGTGTGTCGTAAAGATCAGTGTCGCGTTGTTGCGGTTGACGCTCTTGTCCTTGTAGAGGCCGATCATGTTCTCCACCAGTGTCTTGTGGAAGTGGTTCTCCGCATCATCGATCAGCAGATTAAACCCCTCTTTCAGGGAAGCCGCCATCAATGTGTACAGAAGGATGCCTTTGGTTGTGCCGCTGGAAAGGAAATGGATCAGCTGTGCATCCGACATGATCCGCTCCCCGTTTTCGATGATCACACGGTAGTTGTGGTCATCGATCCGGGACAGTTCTTTGATTGTCTCGTCAAAAATGCGGATGATCTTTGCCAGCACATCCATGCCAATACCATAACTCTTCAAGGCTCTAAACAGCATCTGATAGGTATCTGCTCCGCCGCTGCGGCTATCGAAGAATACTCCCAGGCCTTTTTCTTTTTCAAGATAAAGAACACATTGGATGTATCCTCTGGCAGGTCGCCAAGATCCCTCAGCTCCTCGTATCCGTCATCCTCGAAGATCTCCCTTGCGTTGGTCTTGGAAAACTCCTTGCGGAAGATGTGCTCATTTCGAAAGCTGGCTTGATTGCCCATTGTGCATCCCGAGGAAAGCACAGTCTCATATCGATACAGGTACCCGTCATGGAAGAACGTAATCTCCAGCTCCAACCCATCATAACCGTAGTGCTTTCCCTCCAGCCAGAATCTCCCGGGATGGAGTAGGCACAGTCAAGCAATTCAATGGCTGTCGTCTTGCCGGATGCATTCTTCCCGATAAAGGCAGCGGTATTGAACACATGCAGATCCGCTAGGCATCCACTTGATTCTGTGCCATTGGAAGATCAAAGCGCTCTGCTCTACGTAGAACTGGCATCAGATCAGTTCTTATCTTCTGTGCTGATATTTTCCCGATGCCCCCGAAATCAAAATGTTCTGGCACATTTTCTGAGGCAATAGCTGAGTAGAATATGATGCACTTCTTGAACAACCCCTCCTCAGACTCCTCGAACAGTCCAGCCTTTTGCAGATTGAAGATATCATACAAATCACGCGCAGCCGCTCTGTTGAGCAGTGCGACAGCTTTTGTCGAGAAAATCTCCATCGGGTTTACACACAGAATCGTTAATTCCCTGTCAAGCCAAGGCAGTACTACAGATCTACGAGAAACGGGAAACACATGGCATCGCAGCATAATGTTCACCTTCTCCAGTTTGTCACCGGGGGATTTAAGGTGAATGAATAGAGGTTCAGGTACGACTGAACTTGGCTCCTTTTGAACCCACCGTGGGCGTATAAGAACCGCTTGACTAGGTAGTGTGTGTGGTTCACTGGATCCAGAGGGTTATCAATTTCTTCTAAGCCCTTGAGTTCCTTCGAACTATACGCATCACTGACCAAATCCGAATCCTTGACGAGCTTCTTGTGTGTAGACTCCTTATCATGTACCAGCGTAGAATGTGGTTCCATGTGGTTTATGAATGATTCGTAGCTCATCTTTTGTGAAGGCTTGCCATAGCCTTTTGCAATTATGACAGCATTCGTTTTGTCAGTGGCTACTCCAATGCATGTCTTGTTCTTGGAAAGGACCCTTGGCTTTGTGTCATCATCATTTAGCACAGCATCTTTAACCATGACACTGTAGTAGGTTTCATCCAGCCACACCTTTTTCTTTACGATTATCTTATCCTGATGCGAATCGAGGATAAGGAATGGCTTTTCCATCCAGTAACGCGATGTGGAGAAGGCATTCTTATTGTTCCATGAATCGGCATTGACACTGACGTTCCTGAACAGATTTAAACGATATCCTATGCTCATTAAAAATGGTTCCTGTTGTGGGGAGGAAAGTCTGGCTGCATTCGGGCTTGGAACACTTATACCGCTGTACTCCTATGCGAGTGTGGCCCCATACTTGCTAAACTTCTCGCAACCACAATACGGACATCTATGGGGAGCGTATGTGTTGATTAACTCAACCTCTCCCGTACTTGATGGCTCTCCGTGATTTATCTCGGTCAGTTGACTTCTTCATTGCGCACCTCCCTATGGTGCTCATATGATAGCACTCAGACCAACACTATGCAACGATGAAGTTTGATGATTATCAATGAAAATTACGTGTATCCCGTTGATAATCATGTCAATCAGTAGTATAATACCTATAGAGGCAGAGATAATTACAATATATTGCCTCGAAAGGAGAAAATATGAAACTCTTAAAAATAGTCATTGAAGGCTTACCTTTATATAAAAATGGATTTGATGTTGATTTCTACGCAATTCAAAGAGTATCTGAAGACGATAAGCTTGACTTATATAAAATTACAGAAAATTTATATACCATGCCCGCGATTGCCTTTTGCGGAATCAATGCATCGGGAAAAACATCCGCCTTAAAAATCATTTCATTTGTAACGAATTTACTAGGCTGTAATCCTATCAATCAAATTGATGGACGAGAAATTCTTGGCAACTCATCTAAAGTAGTGATCAATAGTTACTTCACTCTGCTAGAAGAAGGACAATACCAAAACATATATCGACTTCAAACGACCATTATCCCAGCTTCTACACCTGCTGAAGTCAATAGATATGTGATTTTTCATGAAGACCTTTGGATGAAACCGATCAAAGGGCTTGTGAAAAAAGAACTGCATAACTTCAACAATTATGAACCAATTATGCACCGCGCAGATTACGAAGATTACTTAAGAAAAGATGTAAGTTTTGTTTTGATCAAGCGCAATCAGTTGGGTGATGAACTACATATTGTAAACTTATTACCATTTACTAATTTGAATTTCTTTTCCCTACCATACAATCCACCTTCTGAGTTATTAAGGTATTTAGACCCATCAATTAAGCAACTTTCTTTCGAAAGATTAGGAGATAGAAATCTCATTCATTTATCAATGAACGATGGTTATCAAATCATTCTTGATAATTATGGAGATCTGTATAAATATTTATCATCAGGCACGGTAAAAGGGATTAATGTTTTTCTAAATTCATTATACATATTAAAGCAAGGTGGTTATATGATCTTAGATGAGATAGAGAATCATTTTAATCATGAACTCGTTTTCGACTTGATCAAATCTTTTTATAGTCAAAGATTGAATCCTAATGGTGCAACCATTGTTTTCTCTACCCACTATGTAGAACTTTTGGATAGAATGAAAAGAAATGATTGTATTTATATTAACAGGCACAATGATGGTCTAACCACAAAGAATCTCTCGGAAATATTAAAAAGAAATGATATGAAACGTAGTGAAGCGTACAAAAAGAATCAGATGAATGGAACTGCCCCTTCGTATGATACCTATGATGAATGGATTGGAAAAATGGAAGAGATGATTCATTCGAATTAATAATTGGTGCAACGTTTTATGGAAAAAGAAAAATATGCTTTGATTGCTGAAGGAAGTTCTGAAACAGCGATATTAGATATCCTTTTGGACAATGAAAAATTGTTATTTACTAGAAAAACCTTATTTGCAAACGGGGGCTGCTTGATGATTGATAGTGTAGTGTTGATTTAAGGGGTAGTGACATCATAGGGTATAGTTC
>OMYM01000448.1 GCA_900315225.1 uncultured Erysipelotrichaceae bacterium
GATGCGGATGCATCACCTGGAGAGGATGGGCTTGCTTTCAATGCCTGAGGCAGTTGGGTTGCCTAGCTCCTAGTGCTTCAAATCGCAAGGGTCCTGGGGTTTTCCAGGATCCTTGCGTTGTTTCAATCTTCCTATTAACAATGTTAGTAGGGGCGGTAACGATTGGTTGGCGGTAGGTTCAAGATGCCAGAAGGAGGAATTAACGTGAACGATGGATATGATGAATTGGAGTTTATTGATTTCGTGAATACTGCCCAGGATTTTGGCTACACAAAGGAAGATACCGTTGAGCAGTTTGTAATTAGTTTTAACTTGGGCGAGGAAGAAGCCAAGGCAAAGGTCGATGAATACTGGGATCCAGAAAAGACAGATAACAAGGGAAGTTTGGTTTGGACTTTAGAAGTGAAGACATTTGTGACCACTGCTCAGAGATTTGATCACACAAAGGAAGAAATCATCGGAAAGCTCGCAAAGACTTTTAAGTTGAGCGAGACAGAAGCCAAGGAATTGGTTAAGAAATACTGGGTTCCAGAAATGACTGTTGGTGCGGAAAATGGTGATCGATTCAGGGAGGTGATTTGCTATGTGACTGCCATCCGGGAACTTGGTTTCACAAAGGAAGATATCGCTGAAATGCTTGTAAAGAGATTTGATTTGAACGATGAGGCAGCGAGGGAAATGGTCGATGATTGCTGGAAGCAGGAAGTGGATGAATCCCTTGAGGAAATTATACTGAAAAAAGGAAATGCACAGGGAGCATATACGTCAATGTTCTGTTAACTGCGAAGCATTCCTGCATTCAGAAGAGGCGATTGCTACAGAAATTAAGATCAAGGGAGAAAGTGGAGAAAGAAATCAACGCTTTGTTGTGTTCTTGCCAATCTGTTTGATATAAGGTTAAGACAAATGTCGAAAAGGATCTGATTCAGTTGAAAATGATGGAACAAAGTGATTTCTTGGAATCAAGGTCCAATCACAAGGATATGTTGCAAAAGAAAACTTACAAGAAGAGGTGATCATCCAAGGTGTCTTGGATTGATTTGATCACAAAGATCGAAGAGGACGAAAGAAAAACGATTCTTTTGCATATAAAAACCATTGGCTTAGCCAATGGTGTTTAACGTAGATACAAAGCAAAACTATTCAACTGTAGTTGTCACTTTTACCATTCAAGGACACCAGTGGTCTCATTGAAGAAGTGATCTATACCATCGATCTTGACTCTTCCCTTTGCCATCAAGCCTGTTCGATGATCGTAGTAGTATGTGTTGCCTGCTTGTTTTGGGTAATATTGGGCAAGTGGACCAGTGATGGTTACCCATCCTTTGATCATATGACCATTCTCATCGTAGCGAACCCATTTTCCCATTTTCTGGTTCATGAAAGATAGGACGAGATCTCCCATGCCATTGTCTGACTCATAGGCAATCGTACGTTTTTGTTCGCTGTTCCATTTGTCTTCATCTTGGTAGATATAGGGGATCCATACTTCTTTTCCCACTGCCTTAGCTCCATCATACACAGAATCCAGCCAATACCATGCATCGGATGCTGGATCATAGATTTCTCTGCCACGAATGGTGTTGTCTCCCATGACACCCTTGGCATCGGTATATGTTCCTTGTTTATATCCATCTTCGTACCAGAAAAGCTTGCTGTTGATTTCATTCCATGCACAATGCAGTCCTTCGATGAAATCTGGGCTTCCTTCAGGATACAGGGTATAGACGTAAAGTCTATCACTGTCGCTATAGGAATTGGCTGCCCATGATACTGCCCCATTGACATACACAGGCATCTCGCATGGGTTCAACCGTGCTTTTTTGTTAAAGGGCATGGCATCTTTCAAGACGTTCCCTTCCGCGTCAAGAACGATATAATACACACCAACATATTCGTTCTGGTTCATCAACTCATACAGGACAACGATCTGATCCATGTCTGTCGCAACCATTTGCACATTGCTTACGGAATAATTTGACCCGTAGGAAGTTAGCCATTTCACTCCGTAATTGGTAACTTTGTCTCTCCCATTGTTACCTGCGAGGCCGCTTCTCTCTCCTTTGGTGACATATGCCTTTGGCGAAGAGAGATCTGCCTTGGGATCAAAGATCTGAATGAAGACTTCTTCTTTCTCATTGGCGGCTTTTTCATTCAGCGATTTGACTGACTGTGCCACAAAAGCAATATTTCCATTGGAAAGATATGCAATGCCTCCCATATGGGCGAAATTGTTATTGACGACAAACATGTTGTAAGAATCCAAGGCTCCATCTTCTACCCAGAAATCAAATACGGTTTGTTCATTGCTATAGGTCAGGGAATAGTCAGAAGTGGATGGATTCTTGAATTCTATGCAGTATGTTTTGAATGCCCTGTCATAGCAATCACCTTCGCTCATATACACAAACCCCTTGTCGGTAGGCACTGCTCTTTGAGCAAAAGAATGAGATTCATAGAACGCCCCAGCATCTATCTTTGACATATCCTTGGTGTTGATGGTAAAAATAGAATTACTTTGATGACCACTGTACATTGTCCTTGCATAATGCACTGTCAGGACATCATTGCATATGACAGCGTCACAGTTTCCTGCATTAAAGGGAATCTGGGTATAGAAGCTATCGCCATAATACCAATCCAAGCTAGAGCTTCCATTATCTCCTACCGTTGCTATGAGAGAACCATGGCTATCATACTTTGAGATAAAGATAGTCTCTACGCTTGTGTCATTATCCTTGTTCTGTTCACCAGTGACAACATAGTAGTTTCCATTGTCATCCACGATTGTTGTCCCGTACAACGGATGCTGCTTAGCAAGAGGCACCATGTTGGTTATTGCGGCATCTTTGTTTGTCTTGTAGACATTGACACTATCACCCGCATCAACCGCAAACCATAGATTTCCATCTGCCCCAAGAAACTGCGTTACATTGGAAACACCATCCCAGTTAACATACCTTCCTATGGCATTCACTGTGACATTGACACCTGTGTCAGTCTCATATGACTTGGCGTACACATTTGTCAAAAACAAACCGAAGCATAGGGATAAACCACATGCTTTCCTGATAAACATCTTTGCTTTCTTCATTGCTTTTCTCCTTTTTTAATATTATACCAGAACGATCAAATATTTGAACAGATATTTGATCGTTCTGGTATATTTGAGAAGAAATGGCTCTTCTGTACAGATCGTGGGTCACAATTCAAGGATGCTTTAAAACCAAAGGTTCCGAAGGGTTCCGGCTGTGTTTTGGTGGCTTGCGCCGTATGGCTGCCCCAGCCAGGCGGCACGGGTTTATTCCACGGTTCGATTGACAACGGGACCCTGCACCCCTTGACCCCCGGACGCAAAGGCGTTGGCAATAATAATGCCCCTTGGCAACACCTTTGCCGACAGTGTACAAAGGGTGCACCCATTGTCAATCGACTTTCGCGGCATAAAGCCCGTGTTTGTTTCACTTGGCACCCACGAAGAGTGCAGAAGACTCGAAGAAATTTGATTTTGTTGTTTAACCTTCAGCAAGAAAGTTGTGGCTGATAAACACAGAACTCTTCATCTCCATACTGGATGGTTTGGAGTTGGTTTAAGAAAAAGCGTCATCAGGAACTTCCTGCTTTGATTTTACTTCCTAATCCTCTTGATATGGAAGGCGTAGGTCTTGTTATCGCTGTCGTAGTCTATTACAATCAGGATTATCTCTCCAACAAGATCTTTGAGCATCTTCTGGTTGATTGAACCTTCTTGGTTCCTATGCTGTAGCGGCACACTCAAAATACTA
>OMYM01000446.1 GCA_900315225.1 uncultured Erysipelotrichaceae bacterium
CCTCCATCCCGATTGTGGCGATGACGGCAGACGCCTTCTCGGAAAACGTCACGGAGTGCCTGAATGCGGGAATGAATGGACATATTGCAAAGCCGATCGATATCAAATTGGTTATCAGGGAGATACGAAGAATCAAGGAGGAAAGAAGAAAATCATGAAAAAGAGAATGTGTGTTTTGTTAACGGTGTTGATGAGTCTAGGCCTTAGTGCATGTGGCTCAGAGGAGTCGGTTGTTGTGAGCGAGAAAGGCTTCCAGCCGGCTTTGGACAAGTCCACCAATTGCCATATCACCGTTGCAGGTGGCTATGACAACTTCGAGGCATTGGAAGCCGAATTTGACCGCTTCAACGAATATTATCCCAATGTGGAACTGGTGTTTACAAAAGTCGATGACTACAACAACATGATTGGCATGGTCTTGGACGGAAACGATGCTCCTGATATTTACGTCAATTACTCTTGGATGTATGGTCGCGAGCAATATAAAGCTTCCATCGATCATGCCGAGGATTTGGCCAATCCCGCGCTAGGCCTTGATCTGGATTGCATCCGTAGCAATATCATTTTGAATACGGATGATGGTACGCTTCCAATGGTTCCTGTTTTTTCCAACACCTACGGCATGCTTGTGAACAACAATCTTTTTGAAAAAGAAGGCCTGAGCGTTCCCACCACCTATCAGGAACTGGTCACAGTGTGCGATGCATTTCGTGAAAAGGGCTATGAAAACCCGATGATGGGCTTTTCCAAGGCAGAGACAACATCGCTTTTCACCTTGACGATTTACCCATTCTTCTGCGGAACCGTGGCACATGATGCCGAAGCAATCAAAAAACTAAATGCCTTTGATGCCTCGGCTGGCGAGTATATGCGGCCTTCATTGGAAAAGATCGTACAGTTCTTGGAAGATGGCTGCGTGGATCTTGATGCCTGTGCGGAAATTGAAAACAACTACGATGCCGTGATCCTTCGCTTTTTTGAAGGCGATGTACCCATGATGACTTGCTCGGGAGATACCGTTTCTGGAACAAAGAAGAGAGAGAGCCGTTCCGAGGCATTTATCGACAACCCCTTTACATACACCTTTGTTCCTGTTCCCATGTCGGAAGAAGGCGCCAACTTCCTTGACATGCCAAACCTGCAGTTCTCTGTCAACAAAGACAGCTCGAATTTGGACATGGCCAATGAATTTATGCGCTTCCTGATTACGACAGGAGAATTGAACGAAATGGCACAGAACAAGGGTCTAATGTCGCCAACGAAAGACCTGTCTTTCAACAGCATGTATGCGGCATTTGGCAACGTTCCTGAATCCAGGATCCTTTCGCCAGAAGAATTTGGCTTGACAGATGATGCTGTCTTACAACTAAGGCAGGCGGTTTATCAAGTCGGAACAGGGGCAATGACCATAGATGAAGCAGTTGCTAATTATGGTAATTTTACAAAATAATCAATTGTTTTCAAAACATGCTTGATTTTGACTGTGAATAAGCATATACATCGCCAGCCAAAGGAAAAGGTCGCCTTGGCTGGCGATGTTTTCTTTATCCATGGAAACTACAGCAAGAAACTGATATGCCAGAAAGTATGAATGATACGGATTTCTTTGGCATTGCTTCCGGTAAGAGCGAAAAGTTCATGTTCCAGCATATCTGTTGCGTGTTTTTTGCGTCTTGGCAAAAAACAATGTATGTCATAGACATACATTGTTATAGTTGTTATTTTTTCTTGCATAGGGTATAGTGAAGCTATATCCAAATTTGGAAGAGAGAGGAAGACAATGGATACAAGCAAGCTGAAATATCTTCATGCTGTCATCTACGTTATGATTGCGGTTGTTTTGCTGGGCAATACTTTGTTCTGCATGGTATTGTCTACAGACAATCTGAAGACGGAAATCGAAAATGAAACAAAGCTTCTGGCGTTGAATTATGCTGAGCGGGTCAATCATATGGCTTCGCTTGATGCTACTTTCCCTGCCAGTTCCACCCATCAAGAAGAATGGTTCATTTTGCCGGAAGAAGATGGCGA
>OMYM01000537.1 GCA_900315225.1 uncultured Erysipelotrichaceae bacterium
AACAAGACAGGCAAGTGGGTCAGGTATGACAATAATGGAAAGATGCTCAAGGGATGGGTCACCATTGAGGGAGACCTTGCCAAGGCATATCCAGAGCAAGTTGGAAACAAGTACTACTATGACAATTTCACTGGCTTGATGGCAAAGGGCGAAACAACAATCAACGGAGAGAAGTATTTCTTCGATGAGATAACAGGCGTACTACAAGAATAGGAAAGACGAATTATGCCGTATTGCGCGTGCAATACGGCATTTTCTTTCGTTAAAGCATTGTATGCTTGTGAATCGTAAGGATGAAGGGTATAATATACTTGGCGGCGCAATAAGGGCAGGCACAGGAAAAATCTATACGATTGCGCCATTAAGTATACAGGAGATAGATATGATTACAGTTGAAAATGTAAGAAAGAAATACAGGGATGTTCTAGCGTGCGACGATGTGTCGTTCACCTTGCCAGAGGGAATGATTACCGTTCTTCTAGGACCTAATGGTGCGGGAAAGAGTACGATCATGAAGTCTATCATAGGCTTTTTAAGATACGAAGGGAATATCACGGTGAATGGATATGACAATCATTCTATGGAAGCAAAGAGAATGACAGGGTACATCCCTGAACTGCCATCGTTGTATCCAAATCTTACGGTGGAAGAACACTTGGAGTTCCTTGCCAGGACATATCGCTTGACCAACTACAAAGATAGGGCGATGGAGCTGTTGCGTAGATTTGAGCTGGAAGACAAGCGGAAGAAGTTTGGCGATGAGTTAAGCAAAGGCATGCAACAGAAGCTGAACATATGCCTTGGTGTTTTGAGTGATCCCCAAGTGTTGTTGCTAGATGAACCGATGATCGGACTTGATCCCCATGCGATCAAGGAAGTCAAGAAGATGATGGCAGAGATGAAAGCGGCAGGCAAGACACTTCTTGTGTCCACGCATATCATCGATAGCGTGGACATGTTGTGGGACAAGGCACTGATCATGCAAAAGGGGAAGATCATGGCAGATATCACAAAAGAAGAACTTGTCCGGGATGGAATGACATTGGAACAACTGTTCTTTGATGTCACGGAAGGCATTGAACCAGACGATGTCATAGAATCGGAGGAAACCCAGTGAGACTGTATCTTTACTATATCCTTCACTCCTTTGTGAACCAGATACGAAAGATGTTCAAGACATGGGTATTTGTGTTGATCATCGTATGTGGCTTGCTGGGAGGCGTTGTAGGACTGACAGTTGGCTTGCTTACGGAGCCAACAGACGAACCAGAGGAAATCGCCATAGAGATTCCCGATGAAGAAATACCATATGAGATTCTCCCAGACGCAGGGGATGTGAGTCACATGGATATATTTGAGATTGGGGCAGGAGGAATTGTGCTGTTGTTTGCGGGAGCATCCTTGCTTGCGGCAGACAGGGCAGCAGGTTCTTTCTTCCAGCCAGCCGATGTGAACCTGTTGTTTGCGGCTCCCTTGCGACCTCAATCGGTGCTGATGTTTCGTGTTGCGACACAACTCGGAACTTCCTTGATGTCCAGCATATACTTTGCGATTCAATTACCCAACTTGGTGAGAGACCTTGGTGTTAGTGGCATTGGAACGCTCATGATCGCCTTGGCATGGGTATTGACATTGCTTTGGAGCAACTTGTTACAGGTGGTGATATACCTCTTTGTGATAGGCAATCCCAAGCGCAAGAACATGATCAGGAATGGTTGCTATGGGATAGCGATACTTGCCGTCCTTGGCGGTATCGCCTATGCGACAATACACCATGAACAAGGTCTTGCTTCATTTGTGAGATACTTGAATCATCCCATATCCCGATGGATACCCGTATGGGGATGGCTAAAGGGAATGGCTGTCTATGGAGCCAAGGGAAACATCCCCATGGCACTGTCACTGGGAGGATTGTGCGTTATCGCGGGAATAGGCACACTTGTTGGCATTTATCGCATGAAGGTAGACTTCTATGAAGATGCCATGGCAAAGTCGCAAGAAAGAGTCCTCATCCAGGAAAAAGCAAACAACCAAGGTCTTGTCTTCTCCTTGGGTGAGAAACATAAGACAGTCGAAAAGAAAGGCGTTTCCCTACAGGGAAAAGGAGCCAATGTCTTCTTCTTCAAGACCTTGTTTGTCCGCTTCCGCACAGCGCCTATGAAATATTGGACAAAGACAGCCGAGACTTACCTTGTTGTGGCAGTTCTCACTGCTGTGCTATGCAGATATCTGTTGGAAGTAACGATATACATCCCAGTCGCATGCGTCTTAGCGCTGTTTGTATTCTATCGCTCCTTTGGCAATCCTCTCAAACAAGACACAGAAACCGATTTCTTCCGCTTGATTCCCGAACCAACATGGAAGAAACTGATGTACTCAGTACTTGGTGGAAGCGTCAACTGCGCCTTGGACTTGATTGCTGGTAGCCTTGCGGCAGCGATATTCCTGCATCCAAAACCATGGGAAATACCAGTGTATATTATTATACTTGCTTCGATTGATTATTATGCGACAGCCATTGGTGCATTCATCGAACTGATCTTTCCGAAAGATACAGGCAAAGGACTCAAGCAGACAGTCCAGATTCTGTTTCTATACTTTGGCGCCTTGCCTGTTGTCGGTGTCTTTGCCCTAGCATCCATGTTCACAAACATGTTTGTGGCGATCCTGTCGGTGGTTGCGCTTGATCTAGCGATTGGCACCCTGTTTGTCTGGCTATGCGGCAGAAACATATCCCCTGCCAATCGATACCGTGTCGAATATACTGGACTCGATAAAAACGGAAGAAAACAAGCAAGAAGAGACTTCTCTTCCATTGGCTTCTCCTTGCTAGTCATTAGCGCACTTGTTCTTTTGTTTGTCATGGTCATTGCGGCTAGTGCAAGAGAAGCAATATTGACCAACCCCTGGATGCAATGGTTTGCGAACTTCATGCCTCTATACGTGGCAGTGCCATTGGGTGTAATGACATTACGCGATATCCCAAAGACACGCAAGGAAAAGAAGAAACTATCCATCAAGGACTATTTGTCCTTGATGGCAATCAGCCTGTTTCTGATCCTGTTTTTCAACTATGTGGGAATCGGCATACTATACGTCATAGAACTCATAGGCAAGGATGCTGTAAATACAGGAAATGCCCTGGATGAAATCGTCATAGACAACAGCATTGCTTTAAGAATCCTATACATGGTCATCCTCGCTCCCATCATGGAAGAATACCTGTTTCGACATCAATTCATCTCCAGGACAAGAATATACGGGGAATATAACGCAATCGTGATGTCATCCCTTGCTTTTGGCCTATTCCATGGCAACCTGTCCCAATTCTTCTATGCGACAGCTCTAGGACTGCTGTTTGGCTATGTCTATGTACGTACAAACGATGTAAAATATACCATAGGACTGCACATGTTTGTCAATCTGGTAGGAGCAATCATCCTCCCGGAAACCACGGGATCTATAGAATATGTTGTTCTTACGGTGGTATTTGGCATAGCCATCATAGGAGCAATACTCATGTACAGATACAGAAACCGTGTCAAGTTTGAACCCACCTTGGCGGAAATACCAAAAGGAGACAGACTCAAGCTCATCTATTGTAATCCAGGAATGATCCTGTTCCTCTTATTCTGTTTGGTGGAGATAGGAATATCGTTGTTCCTGATGTAAAATGCTTGACTGACTTCAAGAAGGCGCTTGACGAGGGAGAGGATCAGATCTTCAAGTTGAATTATTATCGAGGAGCTTCACGAAAACGAACGCGACCCCATTCACCTTTACAGCTTTGTTTTCCATGGCAAGAGGTGCAAGGTACGCAAGGTGTTCGAAAAAGACCATGAGACAGCCGATTGCATTGGCTGTTTTTTTGTTTCCATGACAAATTTTATATTTGAACGCACAAACAGGTAGAACTCAGCATTGTCTGCCGTAAGTCTTGCAAATATCTGTTCTGGATTTTTAAGATTGATATTGAGACTGACCAGGAGATAGAATATTGGTATGTGACCATGGCCAAAAACTTACCGCCATAATTCATTTTGATGTTGATTTCTCATCATAAACTGATAAACTGATTACATGAAATCATTGATGGAGGAATCGCATATGAGCATTATCTACAAGACCATTGCTATTCTAGCTTTGACATTATGCATGTTACCAATGAACGTCACAGCAAAAGAAAGCAAGTCACAAACAACAAGTCCAGTAATCGCATTTACCGCTACGCCATCATATGGTGAGAACGCTCCCTTCGTTGGGGTTGTGTTCACAAAGGATCAAAGTTCATTTGATACCTCTAAATATCGTGTAATGTTATGGATGGAGTATTATGGCTTTTGGCCTAAGCTCACATATGAACGTTACTATACGGATTTGAACAGCGATGGTTCATTTGTATATGCATATTGTTCAAATGCAAATGACGTAAATGCCAAGATACTGCATTTCTTTCTGGTTCCATCAGACTTTGCGCTTGATTTTGGTGATAAGAGTGAATTGGCGAGACAGAAAGCCTTTGAAGATACACGTTCCAAGGCAATTGACTGTGTGAAGATTGAACGTAGTGAAAACGGTGTTGTGAAAGTAGATCCATACCGTGAGGCACCTGAACAGAAAGACATTGCATTAGCACTCCCTTCGGGACTTTTACCAGTGAAGAATGACAAGATTGCAGTGAATGTAGGCTTCTATACAGAGAAAGGAACTGCTCCTGATCAAGCTTTGAGTGAAGATTTGATCCGCCAGCATCTTTCTGCCGTTGCGAAATTCTCTGATACAGTTCGCTTCTACAAGGCTACAGGAACGATTGATAAAGCATATAGGATGGCAAAAGAATTAGGACTTACAGTGATTGGAAGCGCCTATCTCACCTCTGACAAGTCCACTAACAAGAAAGAGATGGATGGTCTTATCAAGCTATGCAATGAAGGGTATTGCAAGATCGCTGTGGTAGGCAATGAAGTGCTTATGAACAACTTCCTGAAGCCAGAAGAACTTGTTGCAGCGATCAATTATGTACGGGAAGGGATCAAAGACAAGACAATCCCAGTGACTACTTCAGAAAACTATGATCAAATCTTATCAACTCCTTCCGTTCGTAATGCATGCAATATGATCTTGGTGAATCACTATCCATTCCTTGGTGGAGCAGATATTGATCATGCGGCAGAATACTTCATTTCTAACATGAATGTGCTGAAGTCAATCTGTAACAACAAGGAACTTGTGGTAAGTGAGACGGGATGGTCGACATACCCCAATGAAGCCAATGCCGCAAGGTATTACCAAGAGATCAGGGAATGGTCTATGGCGAACAATATCCAGGTATGTTACTTTGAGAGTACAGATGAAGCATGGAAGGGAGAAGTAAGCAATGGTCAGGAACTTGACAAGCATTGGGGCTTTATGACCAATGACTTCATGGTCAAGGAATGCTATAAACGATTGAATCCTTTTGACCTAAACATTCAGGTGTCAGCCGTTACTGTATCACCAAAGACATTGACTTTGACGGCAGGAGAATCATCCACTCTTTCTGCCAAGATCGAACCGATTGATGCGACAGATAAAACATTGACATGGACAAGCACAAACCCAGCAGTAGCAAAGGTGGATAATAAAGGCAAAGTAACAGCGATCAAAAGGGGCAATGCATTGATCGAAGCTACTTCTACAAGCGGAAAGAGTGATGCATGTGAAGTCAAGGTGAATAACATAGAGCCAACCGGAATATCTGTGGACAAACAATATCTGACAATAAGGGTAGGGGAAACAGTAAAGCTGAATGCTTCAATAGAACCCAAGAACACGAGTAATATAAGCATGTGGTGGACATCCTCACACAATGATATTGCTAAAATAGATGAAGATGGAAATATCACGGGAATATCACCAGGTTTCACTCTAGTCAGAGCCAATGTCATCGGAAAGGATGGGACGATAAACTCGATATGCTATGTAAATGTATTGCCTGAGAAATTACTGGATAACCATCCAGTCATCTCGTTTACATTTACACCTGCCATAGGCGATGAAAGCAACTTCAAAGGGGTTGTGCATACGGAGAATGGAAGTGACTATGACACTTCAAAATATCATCTTTCATGCTGGCTTGAATATGGTGGACAACTATACCCAAAGCCATATTATTCCCAACCTTATACGAAAATTAACAATGATGGATCATTCTCGATAAAATACCACACTAGCACGAATGATTCAAAGTCAAGATTACTGTACTTCTTCTTGCTTCCCTCAGATGAAACACCAAGTTCATTTGTGGCAATGTCAGAAAAAGCAGTTGATTTTGTCAGGGTAGAACGCAATGAAAATGGTGGCATACAAGTTGTGCCAGACCGCAAAAGCGATGATCCTGCCGCATGTCGTGTATTTGGCTTCTGCTCATACAAGGGAAAACAATACTGGTATGAGCATTGGCAAAGGCAAGGAACAATGAGCGACCCAAAGAACATCATCGGCGATGGAAGTCCCCGTGGACGAGAAATATACGATCCAGAAAGCGATGGATGGTATTGGCTAGATTCCATCTACGATGGAGCGAAAGCCCAAGGCAAGGAAGTATGGATCCCCTACATCTATCAAGATGAAAACACCTGGAGCAATGATCAGAAAAGAAAGATTGCTCATGAATCCGATCCAGGCATGGGAGACTATGTGTATGATTGTATGTTAAAGAAGGATGGCAAGTGGGTCAGATATGATGAAAACGGAAAGATGCTGAAAGGATGGGTCACAATCACAGGCTCACTGGCAAAGATCTATCCAAAACAAGCAGGCAATCGTTACTACTACGATCATCGAACAGGACTCATGGCCAAAGGTTATATTAACATTGGAGGCAATACCTATCATTTTGATGAAATCACTGGTGTATTGATTAATTGAGAATATGGGGTGGATTGGGATGAAGTAACATGATCAGGGACAATTTTAACATCATGTATGTCCTCATACACCTTGGAATATCTATGAAAACAAGTCATCCAAAGTTATCTGAGGGCTGTTAATGTGCGGTGCATAATTATGGTGGAAATCTTCATGGGTTTATGCTACAATAAATTAAGTCCTAGGTCAATAGGTTGGGGCGGAGGAGAAAGTATGTTACTGAACAATAATCCCCCTGTGTCGGCGCAAGGTACATGTCCCAGGCGCAGAAAAGCGATATGTTTCTTCGAGGGTGCGTTTTTGCGAAGAATGTCCAAGGCACATGATCATCCCGTTGGTTTGTTTTTGAATCTTGCGACTAATGGAACAAATCGTGTATAATACCTAAATGTTTTATAGGCTGCTATTTATAGCGTGAAAGAAAGGAGACGAATCTCATGAATGAAAAGGAACAAAAAGCTGCAGCCAAGGAGTTTGCCAGAAAATGGGCTGGCAAGGGATATGAAAAGGGAGAAAGCCAGACTTTTTGGCTTACTCTTCTTCATGATGTATACGGGGTTGAGCATCCCGATGAGTTCATCACTTTTGAAGAACAGGTTCATTTGGATCACACCAGCTTCATCGATGGACATATTTCGGCAACCAAGGTGCTGATCGAGCAGAAAAGCATGGACAAAGATCTTGAAAAACCGATCAGACAAAGTGACGGCTCATATCTCACTTCCTTCCAGCAAGCAAAAAGATATGTTACGGAACTTCCAGTTTCCCAGCATCCGCAGTGGGTTGTGACATGTAACTTTCAGGAATTCCATGTTTATGACATGGAAAAGCCTGGGGGAGAACCAGAGAAGATCAAACTTAAGGATCTTGAGAAAGAATTCTATCGGTTACAGTTTCTTGTGGATGCCCATAAGACGCATGTTGCAAAGGAAATGGAGGTTTCTGTTAAGGCTGGAGAAATCGTTGGACTCCTCTACGATGCCTTCCAGAAGGAGTACAAAAACCCTGAAAGCGATGAAACGCTCAAGAGCTTGAACAAGCTTTGTGTCAGGCTTGTCTTCTGCCTTTACGCAGAAGATGCAGGGGTGTTTGGAAAACATTCCATGTTCCACGACTATCTGGTGCAGTTCGAGACACGGCGCATGAGAAAGGCGCTCATCGAACTGTTTCGAGTTTTGAACCAGAAAGAAGAGGATCGTGATCCTTATCTGGACGATGATCTTGCGGCTTTTCCCTACGTCAACGGCGGACTATTCATGGACGAAGACATCGAGGTGCCGCAGTTCACGGATGAAATCAGGAAACTCCTGCTGGATAGGGCATCGGCTGACTTCGACTGGTCTGAGATCAGCCCAACGATTTTTGGGGCTGTGTTTGAAAGCACACTTAATCCCATAACACGGAGAAGTGGAGGGATGCACTACACATCCATCGAGAACATCCACAAGGTGATCGATCCACTGTTCCTAGACGATCTGCGGGACGAACTCGAGAAAATCAAGGGAACCAAGGTGATCGCCAGAAGGAGGAAAAAGCTTTTGGCCTTCCAGGACAGGCTTGCCTCGCTGTATTTCCTGGATCCTGCGGCGGGAAGCGGAAACTTCCTGACGGAGACATATCTATGCCTCAGGCGCATGGAGAACGAAGTCCTGACATTGTTGATGAATAGGCAGATGGCCATGGGGTTCGAGGGACTGTCCCCCATCAAGGTTGGCATCGGACAGTTCAACGGTATCGAGATCAACGATTTTGCTGTGACGGTCGCAAAGACAGCCCTGTGGATTGCGGAGAGCCAGATGATGAAGGAGACCGAGAGCATTGTCATGATGGATCTTGATTTCCTTCCGCTGAGCACGAATGCCAACATCGTGGAGGGCAACGCCACCAGGATTGACTGGGGC
>OMYM01000445.1 GCA_900315225.1 uncultured Erysipelotrichaceae bacterium
AGCTATTCTTGATAAACACGGATTAGAAACATTCATAGATAATATGAAGTTACTCCCAAAAGCTGAAAATACGAAGAAAGGCAATCTTGGGGAGATTGTTTTGATGGAGTATCTGAAAGAAAGCAGGGGCTTTGACCCCATTGTTCATAAGTTACAATACAATACGAATACAGACCAGGCAATGAAAGGTGACGATGTTCTCCTTTTTAAACCTGATAATCTTTTCTCAGAGGTGATTTATGGTGAATGCAAGTTTAGAAGCACACCCAGCAAAGCCGTTGTTAATGAAATAGTCAATAACTTACAGGGGTTAAAAAGACTTCCTGTGTCGATGGAATTTGTGGCCAATGTCTTAGATGACAGGGGAGAGTATGATTTGGCTGATAGTATTTCGGAACTCCACCAGAAAGTGGAAGATGGAAGTGTACCCGTTACAAATGTCGGGTTTCTGATTAGCACTAAATCGGATGCAAGAGCTGGCGAAGATACAACAAAGCAGGTGGAGAAACATCTAAAATCAACGAACCCACGTTTAGTTATGATTTCACTTGGCGTTGATAATCCAGTTGAAATTGTAGACGAGGCCTTTAAAAGAGCTGATGCAATAATCAAGTCATTATAAACTTATGCCTTCATTACAACAAATAGAGAAGATCGCGTCACGTTTGGAGCGCTATTCAACCTATAAGACCTTGCAGGCGCAAGCTAATGCAAGATATATACTCTATGGTGTACATGAGGATGAAGCCAACTTCCCACAATTTGACCAAAGATTAACTTTCAGGTCAGAGAATGTGGCATATATTTGCCTGGAAGTAGCCTGTACTTATTATAACAACCAACGACACGAATCCGCATCAACCTATTTCAATAAGGGTGCCCAATTGCTAGAATATAATTTCGCAAACAGTCAGACAGAGATTCCAGAAAGAGGATTTAATCTAATGATTTGTGGTTTGGCATATTATTGTGCAAGCCAATATTCGAAAGCCTTTGTTGTAATATCAAAAGGAAGGTACGACGGTTTCATCAACCGAATCATCTATGCTTTTTTGAACAGGCGCTTTAAATTGTTAGAAAATGAGATTAAAAATGTGCTGTTGGAAGAAGAGCATAAAGAAGAAATTACACCTTATGATATTTTGCTAGCGCGAGCATTTTCTCTGGTTTTGAACTACTTTTATTATGGGAATCAAAGGTACTTAGATGAATCAATAGAAATAATAAGGGATGCTACAGAACTGGCTTTATTAGAAGTTGATGCTGAAGTCTGGTGGCTTTTTAGACTATTGACTATAGTGTTTGACGGATTTAATGATAGTTCACTCTGGAAAACCCTTCACAATCATCCTATGTTTACAGTGGATGATAACGGATGGCGAGCAGTTTGGGAATGGCTGGGTATGCCTGAAAAGGACTGGGATGCAAGTGCCAAGGAAAAGTTAGAACTGTATATACACTCGCAGACTTTCAAAAAAGCTCCAATAACAGAATTGTTTGTTAGCCAAAGGAATGCATTGCAAAAAGTTCTTATGGAAGAGAGCTCAGTTGTAAGTATGCCAACCAGTAGTGGTAAAACCCGAATAGCAGAGATAGTGATATTGCAGTCGCTGCTTCGAGATACATCATCAAAGGTGTTATATATAGCACCTTATCGTTCGTTGGCTTCTGAGGTAGAGGAAACGCTGACCAATGCATTTGATCCAATGGGGTTCAAAGTAACCCACCTGTATGGTGGTGCGCAAATTACGGCCTTGGACAGGAATGAGATGGAAACCGCTAGGGTGATGATAGCTACGCCTGAGAAAGCCAAAGCAATACTTCGTATTAATGATGAAGAAATGAACAGCATCAAGTTGGTGGTGATGGATGAAGGTCACCTCCTTCGTCCGAAGCCAAGAGAAATAGCCAACGAGATGTTTACTGAAGAATTGCGTAGAATCGTTAAACAGAATAGAGGTAAATTTCTGCTCTTGTCAGCAGTACTCCCCAACGCTAACGATATATCACAGTGGCTTTCAGGTAAACAGGATAATGTAGTTCATGATACGTGGAGACCATCCTCCCAGCGTATAGGACTGATGTGTTATCGGGGCAACAGAATAGATATTGAATGGCAAGGAGAAGTACCTTGTTTTAATAGCGGTTTTGTGAAAACAAACGGAGATAAGAAACAATCTATAGCGGAAGCTGCCATTAAATTATCAGAACTCGGGGCGGTGCTAATCTATATTACAAGACCAGATTGGGTTTTACCAAATGCCAGAACTATGTTCCGGTTGATTAAAGATTATCCTGATATTGATTGGGGTGATGACGATTTGGATTGGAAACGATTCAATTTGGTATGTCAAGAATTGGAGGAAGACCGTGAGTATATAGATTTAGCCAAAAAGGGTATTCTGTGTCACAGCGCCAAAATGAAGGTAGATGTTCGTAGGTATATGGAACGACTTTTAAGAAAAGGCAAAGCACGTTTCATATACGCCACAAATACATTGGCACAGGGCGTAAACCTCGGAGTTTCTACACTGATAGTCACTAATACGGTATTAGGAAGGGGAACATATTTGAGTACGAATGATTTCTGGAATATGGCAGGTAGAGCAGGTCGTTCTTACATTGATACTGAAGGTAAAATCCTTTTTGCTTGCGATTGTACTCGGGATGAAAAGAAAAGTAGGCGGCAAGCAGCAAGATATATGGATAAAATAGCTACAGATAAAGCAATCAGTGGCGTATATGTATATCTTAGTAAACTATGCGCGATTCAATGGGAAACGGATATTGACTTTAACCAACTTCTTGAGCTTATTGCAGAAAATCAATTAGACCGATTGCCGCAAGAAGAAGATGGCGATTTGTCGTGGAATGCTTTTTTTGAGTTGATAGATGATTCACTATTGACGCTTGACCAGGCATATAGGGATAGTGACAGTGATGATGTGCAGTGGGTAGACGAACACTTTAAAAATTCATTGGCAGTTATCCAGGAAGAAGACGAGGCTTTAAGGTCGCAACATTTAGAAATCATTAAAGCTAGAGTACATGCTGTAAGAAGATTTGTAAATGGAGAAGTGATGCCTCGTGCATTCGCTTCTTCAGGAATACCCCTGAAAGCGGCTATTTATTTAGACGAGAAAGCAGATGAACTAATGAGAATCGCAGAAGAATACCTTAATTCGTCGCATAAGTTTGATGATAAGTTGTATTTCTTCCATCAGTTTGACCAAATTGCTCAGGATATTCCTTCAGAAAGGATAAATGTTCCAGATATGGATGTGCTAGGTAGTATTCGTATAGATTGGTTCTCTGGTGAACCAATGAACTATAACGAGATTAGTTTTGCTGAATCTTATTATGGAAACACTGTGTCTTGGTTGTTGAACGCATTGGTGAGCAGATTCAGCGAGGTAGATGAAGATAGGATTAAAGAATGTTATGAGGAAATGAGCCTGATGGCATCATACGGTGTTCCTTCTAGATGGGCAGCACGGTTATACCTATGCGGTATTAATTCTAGAAAAGTGGCTACTGAGTTGTCTTTTTTGTTAGATGAGATTGACAGTTCTTCTACAAAATATGCCGTTGCCAAATATGTGCGACAAAATGCTAATGAACTTCTGATAAATGAGAAATGTTCTGATTTGGCTAAAGCATGGCTCGAAGTGTTTAATACAAGACCTCCGATGACCAAGAGAGAAATTAAGTATGTCCGCAATTTCCATTTTAAGAAAGATGAAACGGATATACCCTCTTTTCTTATTTGTAAGAAAACATCAAAAAGCGCTTACTTGTGCTCTGTTGATTTGAAATATAAACGTTCTGTTACGGACACTGAAAGATTGCCTTTTTCAGATGTTGCAGATGTACCAGGGGTGTTTTTTACGAGAGATGGAGATGTGTGGAGGATGAAAAACGTCAATCCGTATGTTTCTGTTGCAGAAGAATAAAGTGTGGCTGTAAAAAAGGAAAGCTATGATGTGCACAAAAGTTGTATATAATCAGATGATTGAGAACTGTAAAAGATAGTATCTGATTTCAAAACAGAGGTAAAAGCTAGGCGTGCAGTTCTTGATCCCGTAAACAATATGGATGATTTTGATGAGTGGGAATTGTCACAAGAAGAAATCTCGGAATTGTTTGAAAAGTTCAAGTCAGTGATGGGCTTGGAAAGCGACTTTGGTTTTTTCAGAGATAATGATGAAGAATATGGTAGATATAGTGAG
>OMYM01000504.1 GCA_900315225.1 uncultured Erysipelotrichaceae bacterium
GGCAAAGGCACACACAACCCAGAAGACCCCGCAAACGAAGCAAGATTGCTTTCCTTCAAGATCCACGAATAATACGAGAAAACCGAAGCAATGCTTCGGTTTTCTTTGTGACAAGAACAACATCATCAATGTGTAAAACTGATAGAAACTCCAAAAAAGACTTGACAGATTATGGATAGGAGAATAGAATAGAGACAACAGTTCCCTTCACGCCTCTTTCAATCGTATGATTGAAATGCGCACCCGAAGGGCCGTTTTTTTTGACTTTTAGGCTTGTCTCATTTCGAGTGGAATCCGAAAGCGTTTCAGCTCTGTGATGCACAAGAGGATACCATACAGTCCTAAATGCCTGGAATGTGAACTAATGACCTCTAGATGCCCTGGAGAATTACCCTATGTACCAGAATAGGAATTAATCAGGCAATGGCTTGGATAAAGGAACTCTGCCTGGAGACAATCCACCCCTAATCCTTCCTGATAATTCTTTCGTTGTTCCCGATCCAAAATCCACAGCATCGCCATCCCAAGGGAAGCCGCACTTCCCCCGCATGGGGTCGGGGAATGGAGGAGACCCCGACTGGTGTCCCTTGAATGGCACCATTCCCGTCCTAGTTGATGTTCCAGTACATAATATGCACAAGCGCCTCCTTCCCTGTGATCCATGATTGTGTACGTCTAAATCGGTGTGTACGTCTGATTCAGACGTACACACTGGAACCACAACGGCGAGACTTTGTCAATTAACCAACAGCACTATAATTGTAGTTTGGATTGTATTTACGAAGAATATGGCACTTAATATGCTTGATTTGTATATAATGGGAATGATATCGCATGAATTATCCCGTTTAGGCGATAGGGGGTGTATGGAGGGGGAAAGGTGTGTGTACGTCTGGGTTTTCTTTGATTTTAGGATTATCTATTTTTATCCATCCACTTGAACAAGTAGTTGCTTGTGCAGTAGTCATCGTGTTCACGGCTCCAGTCGATATCATGCCAGGTCAAGAGGCAAAACAGTTCATGGCCATCGATTGGAGAATCATCGGCGGCCCACCAATAGCCTCCAGCAGCTTTGTCCAGATCTTCTGGGGACAGTTCCTCTGGCGTTTCTGATTCGGTCGCTCTGAGTTCTTTTCCCGCTTCAAGCAAATCTGTCACCGAGAAAGCGAAACCCACTTCCTTGGCAATTTCTTCCACTTCTTTTGGACTCTTGTCCGCAAGCTGTTTGCGCAGCTCTTCATTTAACATTGCTTTCTTCAAAAATTCTTTTGCGTTTTCTGTTGACATTTTTTTCTCCTTTTCTTTTTATGTTACCCGATCAAAGGCATGGCAGGTCGTTGCCTGTGTCTTTTGTCGGCGGGTTTCGCCTGATGTATTCTTCAAAGGCAGGCTGGGCAGCAGTTTTGATGCGATCCTCCCATCCGTTTTGAAAGAACAGGCAGGCATCGGGATCTACGCCATAGTAGTTATTGCTTGTTATTAGCGCCGAGTTACGACAACTTCCAGCACATCGGTCGATATAATCGCATTTCAGACAGGCATTGTTGCCTTGGCGGACATCGCCCACGGTGGCGTAGCTGTAGTGGACATAGGTTGAATCAGTCAGGATCTGATGCAAAGGCATCTCTTTCAAGCTGGGCAGGTTTTTGGAAAAGTTGCAGTCGCCCATACCTTGACAAGGAGCAACCAAGCCATCCGCACCGATATAGAAAGAATCTTTCAACACTGGGCAGGCAGGTTGTCTGTTCTCCTGATCCCTTGGGCATTTTCGCAGGTAGCCGATCATCCAGTCATGACTGCCTTTATTGTAAGCGAATGCACCAGACAACGCAATGGACAAAGGGGCATCATCCGCAAAATACTGCGGAATATATTCTTCGAACAAAGCAAATTCTTCTTGTTTGGCAAGCCGAAGGGAAACTGTTTGCTCTGATGCCCACTCGCCCAGCTCCATCATGGAGCTGCATTTCAGGCTTTTTACGCCAAGGGAAGCAAGCAACAGCACAGACTCGCGCAATACCGATTTGTTCTTCTGATGGAGGCACATGGAGATAGAGACGCTGTAATTCCGTTTCTGCAAAAGCTTCAATGCTGTAATGGTTTTTTCTTCCGCCCCTGGCACACCACGCAAGAAATCATGCCATCCGATCCCATCAAAGCTCAGTTGGAAAGAAGGGCGGACTCCTTTTTTCTCCAAGGAATCAAGAAATGCTTCATCTAACAGCCAACCATTGGTGTAGATTGTTGTCAGGGTGATCTCATGCCTGTTCAATGCTTCGACAATATCAAGGAAATCCTCTCGGATTAGTGGCTCGCCGCCAGTGATGGCAACGCTATACACGCCGCATTCAGCCAGCTGATCTACGATATCCATGATCTCCGCATGGTTGGGTGAGCCATGTTTTGCATGAGGTGCAGATATGAAGCAATGGCGGCAACGCATGTTGCATGTTCCCGTGATTGACCAATGTGCGCTTTTCCGATAGCGCGCAGGATAAGCGTGATAGCGCTGCTCTGGCAACAAGACATCCCAAAAACCAGCTGGGCGTATGATCTTTTCCTTCAACAAAGCATGTAGGAACTCCTGTTCTTGTTTCGATAGACAAGTAGGGTCAATTTCCTGCGATCCATCACAACGGATCAAAAGTTTATAAAGCCCTTGATCCACAAACACAGCACTTTTCTTACGCGTATCATAAATACCAGATGGAGCGCCATGCCATCCACGCAAACGATAGCGAGAATCAATGACATACTTCATATAAACCTTCATTCTCCTTTCCCTAATCTTTGGCAAGCCAGGCATGCTTCGCATCTTTTGGCTGCTTTGAATATTACGCAGCACATGGACATAATCCATATTCAGTTATACTGGAAAAGCCATATTCTGTCAACTTACACCTATAAGTCTGAGATTCAGATCTTATTTGTTCTTGTTTTAAACCCTTCATGATCTGTCAAACTATTTGTATCGTATATTCTTTCTATTCATGATATGATTATTGTGGAGGAAGTGTAAATAGGTACGCTAGTTCGAAACGTAATCCTCCTGCAATGAAAGGAGTTATTATGTCTACTTCGCAAGGAAAATATATAAATAGACTTTTTGATGCGCAACTTGACTTTGCCTTAAAAAGCAAAGGAGCAGTGGTTGTTGCAGGACCAAGGTGGTGCGGAAAAACCACCACAGCTACGCGATTCGCAAAAACAGTGATTGATCTAATGCCTCTTGACACACGAAACGCCTATATTCAATTAGCCAAAATAGCTCCACATGAATTTCTAAATATGGGTTCAAAACCAATAATGGTCGATGAATGGCAACATGTTTCGTTTATCTGGGATCAAGTAAAGTATGAGGTAGATCAGGCAAATGAATTTGGTTGCTTTATTCTGGCTGGCAGTGCCAAGGATAACGAGAAGGCTTCTGGTGATTCTAGGCATACAGGTAATGGACGGATTACCAGAAAAATGATGCGAACCCTTTCTCTGTTTGAAAGTGGTGAAAGCAATGGTATAGTATCGTTAAGTGACTTGAAGAAAGGAGTATTCAAGCCATGTGTATCTAACGCTAATATCAACGATTATGCGTTTTATATCTGTCGGGGAGGATGGCCTAAGGCCATCGGGGTAGACAGGGATGCTGCTCTTCGCCAGGTGATTGATTATCATGAAGCTATTGTTACAGATGATATCTTCTCGTTGAATGACATTCATTTGCGCAGAGATGAACAGAAAGCCAGACGTGTCATGTGTTCCTATGCCCGATATATATCAAGTTCAGCAGCAGATAGAACGTTGCTTGAGGATGTTGTTGGAGAAGACAACGATTCATTTGATAAAGATGCATTTTCCAAGTACATCCAAGCATTAAGAGCATTGTATGTCATTGAAGAACTTCCAGCATGGAAACCTAATCTTCGTAGCAAAACTATTATTAGGACGAAAGCAACACGTCACTTTGTGGATCCTTCAATCGCTGTGGCAACCCTTGGCTTGTCTCCTGAAGGTTTGTTCAGAGACATTATTACATTTGAATCTTTGTTCGAATCACTGGCAATCAGAGATCTGCGCATATACTGTGATGCTATAGACGCAAAACTCTACAAGTATCGCGACTCCAAAAGAAGAGAAGCCGATGCTGTTATTCAGTTCAGGAATGGTTCCTGGGCTCTTGTTGAAGTGAAACTGGGCAATGGAGAAGACATCGCATCTGCATCCAATCATCTTCTCAAGATTGCGAATGACATAGATCGTGAAAGAACAGGCAATCCTGCTTTTCTGATGGTGGTCACTAAAGATAAAGTTGCTTACCAAGACCAAAATGGTGTGTATATTGTTCCGCTTGCCTGCTTGAAGCCGTAGACAAGAAGAAGGGATTCCATCAAACACTGAATTTCCTCCAGAAATGCTTTAAAATGGATTGATATGTCCCACAATCGTTGATTCATAAGGTTTCATATCATTTCTTAGAATATTGGTACACTAAAAAGCATATAAAATGAAGGGATGTAAAATGATGTACAAGAGCAGGAAGAAAGAGAGATTCTTATTGGGGAGACATGTGAGGAGGCAGCATTTTTGATACTTAACAATGACTTCCTCTTTGTGCCGAAAACTTATGTACATATTAGGAAATCAGTATTCTTGCTGTCATCCGATTGATTCAATAGGTCACAATGCTTGTTTTTCAGCCGAGGACTGATCTTTGTTACGATAACAGAATAATCTACCAATTAGTCAAAGGGTGCATTTATTTGAAGCTTTTGGTTGACATCGCATGAATGTGGTTGTAGACTGTAGATGGCTTTTGAAGAGAAAGACAACGAAAGAGGTAGGATATTATGGGAAGACAGCCATTATTTGATGAATATGAGGCGGTATTATTGCTTGATGCTTATCTACAAACCCTTTCAGGTGCAGTGTCTAGGAAGGATGCTGTAAAAACATGTTCCGAGAAATTGCGATCCATGGCTATTAGAAAAGGGTTGGTTATTGATGATCAATATAGAAATGTTAGCGGCATTCATTTTCAAATGTTGAGTATGGAGTCGGCATACCGTGGGAAAACCATTCAGAAGGCACCTTCATATCTTTTTGTTTCAGTTGTGAATATGTATAACACAGAACGATCAAAATATGAAAGCATTCTTAAACAAGCAATGTTGATGGCTGGCTAATCACATTTATTTAA
>OMYM01000444.1 GCA_900315225.1 uncultured Erysipelotrichaceae bacterium
CACCCTTAGGATGCACAAGGGAATGACATTCGATTCTATCGGTTGTTTTATTTCAGCGGGTTATCGTGGCAAGATGTTCCAGCAAGCCAAAGATGCTGAAAGGTTGGGTGGAAATAAAGGGTGATCTTGCAAGGATATGCCCAGAACAAGCTGGAAACATTTACTACTACGATAAGTTCTCTGGTGTAATGGCAAAAGGTGACTTGGTGATTGATGGTAAACTATGCCACTTCGATGAAGTCACGGGGCTTTGCGGCAAAGATAAGCAAAAACGATCACAATATCTGAATGAAAAGACCGACTTGCGTCGGTCTTTTCACTTCTTCTTAGCCAACCATTTGCGGTGTGACACTGTGCGCATCACCTTGATCGCAACTTGCTCTCCTTCGAAGTAGAATGGGTTCATCCCCGTTTCCTTCCATCCAGCAATTGCGTCTTCCGCATCTTCAATGAACTCCTCGGCAGCCATCAAGCCATACAAACGCGTTGGAATGACGTAGAATGGCGTATTGGGGTACTTCTTGGCCAATTCCTTGGACTGATGCGCCAAGTGCGGGCAAAGCATCACAATGTCAACGCTTCCCACATCTCCGCCAATGCCCCCAAAGTCATAAGGACAATACTGGAAATGCGCTCTGTCAGTCAAATTCTTTTCTTCAGTTTCTTTGTTCAGATGTGTTACCAATGCGCTGGAAGAGAATCCACCGCCACAAGTGACCATAATCTTTAACATTCTTCTTACCTCGCATAAATAATATGTCATAACGAAAGACATGTCAATAATAAAAACAATTCTTTTCAACTAGAAAGGATTGTTTTTGCCCGTTGCCAGTCAATTGGATATTTTTACGTCTATGTTCTTTTTTACACGTACAGCGGTACCGATGACTAGACACGTACCAGTAAGATCAATATCGATCCTTGCTCCAACAATGGCATTGGCACCTTTCTGCATGGCTTGTTCAAAAGCTTCCTTGATCGCATTGTCTTGCATTTCAGCTATGAAATACTTTGGCAGGGCAAAGAGTGGTGCTGGTGTTTTGATTGAATAGCCAGTCACAATACCGAGGTAGTGAGTGATATCATATCCTTCAAAACCATCGGTCGTTGTGATCATAGATAGGTCGATTTGATCAGAAACGGATATGTAGGGCTGATCGAAAACGGATTGGTCGGGTTGATCAGAATCGGGTTGTGTGAAGCGAGTTCGTTGCTTGTTGAAATATGTTTGAAAGTCTTCAATGACTCCATCGGGAAAGGCTTTCTGGTAAAGCTCGTTGATTACTTGTTCCTCGTTTTCTTCAATTTCATCTAGTGTTTTAAACGTTTTTTGCAGTGAGAAGCTCTTGATCTTGTCATAACAAGACCAACAAATTACCGATTTTTCAATAGTGTTTGCTGTTTGTAACAGAGTATCGGCCTTATTGCCGCAAACAGAACAGAATCTTACCATAGTTCCTCCTATTTCTACATAATAATAAACTCTCATGAAATGCGTGTCAAGGAAAAGGCATAATCTAGCTTGAAAATACTAGTACAACAAGACTATTTGAGCTATGATATAGTCATCCTTAACGATGGCTTGGAGGTGATAAATGCCATAGGGTTCATAAGAATAGATGACAGGACGCATGGCCATGCTTGTTCAGGGACTGTCCGCAAGCGGGCTGTTCCTCACGTTATTCATATAATCACAAAGGAGAAAGACAATGAAAAAGATTATGAAGTTTGCTGTATCGTTGTTAATGGCGATCATCGTTCTTATTCCCGTTAATGCCAAGGCAGTGTTCAAAGTGACCGTTGATTTGGGTGAAGGCACATATGTCAATGGGGAACATATGGCTGTCATAGAGGTTGAGGAAGGCAAAATGGTGGGAGATGCCATAGATTTCAATGAGTTTATCCACAATATCAATGATATTCCTGGATATATTCTTGTAGGATTTGCTGTTGATGATGAGACGGAGATATCCTTCAATGGCGAAGATCTATCCATTCTGAAACCAAGGAAGGATATGACCATCAAAGGTGTCTATGCGAAATCATACGATATCACTTTTGACTATAACGGCAGAACATATTACGGTGAAACATCCGTCACGGAAACAGTGATCCCTGGTAACAAGAATTATTTTGGCACTCCCAAGAACGATGAATGGGAGGATGCCTTTGCCGGTTGGTCAACGGAGAAGTCGGGTGAACCAGAGTTTACAACGGAGGATTTGGAGAAATATGCTTTCACAAAGGACATGACGTTCTACGCAACATATAAGCCTGCGGTAACGGTTACTTTGGATGGGAATGGCGGTGTTTTCTCTTCGATGGATGGTGAGGTGCCAACCTTAACCATTAAAGCTCCAAGGAAATACAAATTCAGCTCATTTGGAGATACACCACATAAAAACGGAGCATACTTCATTGGCTGGTCACTTGAGAAAGATGGCAAAGTATAGTAAACGAATTAAATAATGGCGCTATGGAATCGCGTGTGCTATAATAGTGATGGAGGTGATATCATGAAAGTCCATCGCTTTA
>OMYM01000442.1 GCA_900315225.1 uncultured Erysipelotrichaceae bacterium
GCGGTTAACGGAAGCGATGCGTTTAGTATCTTCTGATCAAGTTCATTCATGGGTTTCATACCTCCATTTCGTTACCATTATACTACAAAGATAAAATAAGTCCATCAATCCACAACATCTTGTTCACATAAAATTCAATAGACGATCAAGACTTCTTCCCTTTCATCGTTTATCCTATGATCAATGATGAAAGGAGACATATGTCTATGAGTGAGATTGCATTGGGAAAAGATGTTTCATTGGTCACAAAGGGAATGATTGTTGGTACAGGGGCAATTCTGCCTGGCATTAGCGGTGGAGTCTTGTTGGCGGCTTTTGGCATATATGAACCAATGATGCAGGTTCTATCTCATCCAAGGGAAGGGCTAAAGAAACATGGCAGGATGTTTGGCTTCTTCTTGCTTGGCTGGGTTCTTGGCTTTGTTCTTTTGGCGAGGGCGGTGGAGGTGGTATTTACGAAATCTTCTGTCAGTGCATTAATGTTATTTGCTGGACTGATTCTAGGTACAGTCCCAGGAATGTTGAAGGAGAGTGAATCCAATGGCTGGTTGCCAATGTGGGGGTCATTGATTGTGTTTGGCGCATTGTTTGCCTTGTTTCAAAGCAATGTATCCCTTGCGATTGTTCCAAGCCCGTTATGGTATGTGCTTTGTGGTCTCGTGTGGGGATTGTCATTGGTTGTCCCAGGGTTAAGTTCATCCTCTCTCTTAATTCTTCTTGGGCTATATGTGCCAATGACATCAGGCATTGCGTCTTTGGATCCCATGGTGATCATCCCTTTGTTGGTGGGAATTGTGATTACAGTATCTTTGACAGCCAAATCGATTAACGCTCTTTTCGAGAAGCACCATGGCATTGCCTATCAGATTGTGGCAGGGATCATGATAGCCTCGACATTGTTTATGTTACCGACAATACCCATGACATTCATTTCATGGGCAAGCGGATTAACATGCTTGGCCATAGGGTATCTCATTGCGATACGCATGTCATAAACATGAATAGCTTTCAAACGAAAAAACTCCCGTAAGGGAGTTCATTTTGTCAGTATGGCAACAGAATATCCTGGAAGAACCAGTGTTTCTCCATTGAGGGAAATCTCTTCCTCTGTTGTCAGAATGGTTTCTGCGAGTTTACTGTAGTTAAGTCCAGATAGTGAGATCGTTTCCGCTTCATTGGATAGATTGATTGCTATTAATACACTGTCATAGCCATCGCAGATACGCTCGAACGCACCATATTCCTCTTCGCATAAGTGAAGAACAGGAACTGTTCTTCCCCTGGCAATGGCAGGATATTGAAGTCTAGTCTTTAGCATCTTCTGGTAATACCGATAGATGGAATTGGAGTCCTCTGCCTGTTCATCGTATGGTGGATACATCATGTCGAATTCATCCATGTCTAATGGTCCAACACAGTTTTCTTGGCTTGACCAATACATGGGAGCACGGTAGTTTTCATCCTTAAGACTTCCTCTCATGCCGATTTCTTCCCCATAGTAGACAAATGCATTTCCCGTCATGAGAAGATTCAACGCACCAGCGATCTTTGCTTTTGCCATGCCATCTTCTCCGGCATAAAACCCTGCGCTGCGAGCCATGTCATGGTTGGTGTAGAATGGTGCATTCACAAAGTCCTTGTTATATGACGCATATAGTTCTTCTTCCTTGACAAGGGCTGAAATATAGTCGTCTGCCCCATACACGCCCATGACGGTATCGTGGATGATTCCATTGAAGCCACTGTACGCAAAATCGAACAATGAGTCGATTCCGCTCTTGTAGTATGTAGCATATTTGCTTTGCGATGTCCAGGCTTCCCCAACAAATGTGAGGTCTTCCTTGATGCCCTTGCCAGCATTGCATAGCCATTGCAAGAAGGCAATGTTTTGTTCATCAGACCCTGTGTAGAAGCTTGTTACAGCATCAAGGCGAAAGCCATCCACCCCATGTTCAATCCAGAATGCCATGATCTTCTTAATCTCTTCTCTTAGCTCTTCGCTATCAAGATTCAGATCTGGCATTTCTTCCCAGAAACGACACTCATAGTAGATGCCGTTTCTTTCGGTATATCCTTCGTGATATTCATAGGCAAAGTTGTAGTAATCGAAGTATGGCGATGCTTCCTTCTTTTGCAAGGCATCCACAAACCAAGGGTGTTGACTGGAAGTGTGGTTAAGCACAAGATCAGTCATCACCCGTATATTCCTCTTGTGGCATTCTTTGCACAGTGTATCAAAGTCTTCCATTGTCCCATACTGGGGATCTATTCCATAGTAGTCTGTCACATCATACTTGTGATAAGTGGGAGAGGGGCATATAGGCATCAACCATATTGCATTGAACCCCGTATCTTGGATATAGTCCAGTTTCTCCCTCACCCCATTCAAGTCACCAATGCCATCCCCATTGGTGTCATTGAACGAATAGACGAATATCTCGTATGTGTTGCGGTAATCATCGTCTACATAAGAAACAGCAGATGAAACATCTGCTGCTGTACAACCTGCAAGCAATAATCCCAACAACAATGATAGCTTCTTCTTCATCCCTTGACAGCGCCGCTCATGCCTTCGACATAGAATCTCTGGACGATGACAAACAGTATCGCAATTGGGATGGATACGAGTACCGCTCCTGCCGCAAAGCATGTGTACCATTGGTGTATATACTCTTGTTGTAACATATTCCAAAGGCCAATCGCTACTGTATACTGACTGGAGTTGGCTCCACAGATGACCGATGCAAAGATGAAATCCACCCATGGCGCGATAAACGAAGTCAATACCGTGTAGATGACGATGGGACGTGCCAGAGGCATGGTGATCTTGGTGAACACCTGCCATTGCGTTGCGCCGTCGATGATTGCGGCTTCATCGATCGACTTGGGGATCGTGTCCAGGTATCCCTTGGATATCTGGAATCCCATGCCAGAAGAAGCCGAATACACGATGATGAGCGCCAAGCGAATCATCGACCCCTCGGTCAATCCCATGGACTTTAGGATATAGTATTGGGCAATCATGGCCATGAAGCCAGGGAACAATCCTAAAATCATTGCTAGATTCATGTATGGCTTTCTGAACTTAAAGCGCATGCGTGAAAGCGAATATGCGACAGAAAGCACTAGGAACGTTGTAATCAAGCAACAACAGATCGCTATGATCAACGTATTCGTGAACATCTTCGGGAAGTTCAAGACAGTTCGATTGGTGAATAGCTTGATGTAGTTGTTTAATGTGTAGTTCTTTGGAAAGAACGTACTGACATAAGATCCTTTCTCAGCCCTGAAGCTTGTCAGGATAATCCAGAAAATGGGCATGATCCAGATGAATGCCAGCGCTGCCAGCAACATGTGTATCAGCACATTGACAAGCACTTTTCTTGGGCTGCGTGCGTTTCTTTTAACCTGTGGCGTGCTCATTACATGAATGCCTCCTCGTCATTGTAGGACTTCGAACGACGGTAGGTCACAAGGGTGACAATCGTCAAGACAACGAATGTGAGAATACCTATGACGGCACCGATATTGAAGTATTGTTGGTTGATGGTTAGCTTATAGAGCCATGTGACAAGCAAATCCGTCTGTCCTGCCGTGTCTCCAACATACGTTGGACCACCGCCAGAGAGCAGATAGATCACGTTGAAGTTGTTAATGTTTCCTACAAATGATGCTATTAGGTATGGGGTTGTGATAAACAACATGTAGGGCAAGGTGATCTTGAAGAATATGGTAATAGGACCCGCCCCATCTATCTCCGCTGCTTCATACAGCTCGGAAGGGATGTTTTGCAGGATGCCCGTCACCTGTAGCATCGTGTAGGGAATTCCCACCCATAGATTTATGACGATGACAGTTACCCTTGCCCACATGGCATTTGTCCAAAATGGCAAGGGGGAGGATATGAATCCCCAGTTTTGCAATAGAACATTGACTGCTCCATTTGGCTGTAACATCAATCGCATGATCATAAGCGAGATGAACTGTGGCACGGCAATGGATAGAATGAAGCAGAAACGCCAGAATCCCTTCCATTTTGTCTCTTTCCGATTGATTACCATGGCGAGTATCATGCCAAGGATATAGTTGAGGAACGTAGCGAAAATAGCCCATATGATCGTCCATCGCAATACTTGCCAGAACTGTCTGCCCACCGAGTTGTTCATGTTCAGGACACGAACGAACTGTACTAGACCGTTCCAATCAAACAGACGCAAATGATCCCCTTCCTTGGAGTATGTTGTAAACGCCATGAGAATCATGTATACAAGAGGAACGATGTTGAACACAAGGATGCCCAGGCAAGGAAGTGTCATCAAGGTGATATGCAGGTTGCCATCAAACAATGACTTGATGTCTTCGATAAATGTGGGAACATGTTTCCCGTTCTCTTTCAACTTTTGGATCTTATAGGCATGCTTGCATTGGAGCCACCACAATGTGATGAACGCAAGAATGACAAATATCGTAATGACCCCATATAGCAGGATCAATTGGGAATTATCACCTTGTACATATTCGTATATTCCCTTGGATTCGTTCCATACTTCCTCTGTGACTCTATCGCCAAGGCTTGGAAACATGGACAAGTTAGAAAATCCCTTGGAAATCATGTACATAAAAAACGCTGCTTCCAAAACAAGGCATATGATTCCCTTGACGATCTGTCCATGTCCAATCAGTCCAGCGCCAAATACGACAAAACCTAGCTTTGTTGTAAGATCACCCTTGGTGAATGCATCGGTGAGTTTATTTTTCTCTAGTAATGTGCTCATAAGCAATTCTCCTGATAAAATAATAACAGGAATGCGGCAGTGCCGCATTCCTGCATGGTTGCTTATTCTACTGCAGAAGCGTTCAGAGAAGTATTTGTTGTTTCGGTCTTCTCAGCCGCATTATCATGTGTGACGACACCGTTGACAATCTCGCCACCCATGTTGGCAGCAGGATCCCAGAACTTGCCCATGTTGGAGACAATTGGCTGTACAACGGAAGCATAGTCCATTGTGTCGAGCTGTGCCTGAGCAAGAGGAGAAGCGGATACGTCGATATTTCTGTCAGTAGGAATAATGCTACGCATGTCGAAATGCGCTTGCTGTGCTTCAGTGGAGCCAAGGAACGCAGCCAGGGCAACTGCCTGCTCAGGGTTCTTGGAAGTAGCGTTGACACCAATCGCCTTGGAGCCAGCGAAAGCCTTCAGCTGCTTAGCTTCGCCATCGATTGTGATTGTTGGAGCAGGGCAGATACCTACGTTTTCTTCGCCGATCGCTTCAACAACGTTGTTGTAGTCCCATGTTCCAGAGAAGATGCAGTTAGCCTTGCCTTCAGACAACCATGCTGGGGAAGAACCCTCGCCATAGTTGACGAAGTTTGGATTGGCAACCAGGTCAACCAGATAGTTGGTGACTGCGACTGCCTTGTCGCCAGAGAAGTCGATTCCTGCGGCCTCGTCTGTTCCATCAGCACCAAACAATGTGCAGCCGTTTGCGACATATGGAGCAGCGAAGTACCAAGCGACTGTCAGAGGGTAGGAAACCTTGCCCTTTTCAAGCATTGTGTCCAAGCTCTTGACATCATCTTCAGTGAAGACTCTCTTGTCATAGTACATGAACCATGTGTTGGAAGTGAATGGAACGCCATATACTGCGCCATTGCTGGTGACAGTGTTGACAGTTGTCTCGGAGTTGTTCGCCTTGATCATGTCAAGTGTAGAGCCACCCAATCTTGCCAAAGCCCCAGCTGCCAGCATGCCAGGGATCTGGTCATTGGCAAAAAGGAATACATCCGCTGCTGCAGAAGGATCTGTGGAGACCTTCTCCAGAGCCTTGTCTTCGCCAACACCCTCTGTCTTGAACTCAATGTTCCACTCAGGATGAGCTTCCTTGAAAGCAGCAAGTTCTGTTTCCAGCCAGCCACCCGCAACAACATCCTCGGATGGTGCCCAGACCGTCATCTTGATAGCATCGGAAGCAGTAGCAGTAGCTTCGCTACCAGTTGTAGCCTCACTGCCTTGCGCAGAAGAAGCCGCTGGAGTGGCTACGGAAGAGGTTGCGGAAGAACAGCCAGCAAATACAGCTGCCGCAAGCAACATAGCAAATGATTTCTTGATGTTCATAGTTTCCCTCCTTAATAAACATCTTTGTGTGTATCTCAGTCGCCAGAAATACTGTCGATAAAACTGAGACATAGGCTATTATAGTCTGCTCAACGTAAAATGTCAATCGGATTGTTGGAGAAATTTACGATTTACGCAAATGCTTGTTCATCTCATGCAGTGCTAGGTTGTATGATTTCATCATTCCACTCGCATAACATTTCCAGTATAAAATAATCCTATATCATTCTTGAACCTTCATCCAAAGTATGGTAAACATTCTTTGGCATGATCTTCTATTCTTCCGACATGCACTCATCTGTGAACCCTTGTGTGTGTAAACGATATTATGTTCTGGTCTTCCTTACTCCTCTTGGAATTCCGCGAGGATTCTTGGTATCGCACCAAACCTTCCAATTAGGTAATCTTGGTTTATAACCTTATCAAACCTTACCTTATACTTGTCCAGAGAATAAATCTCTGTTGCATGGTCGCTATTTCTTTCTGTGAACCAAATTTCGTCTTGTCTCAGGAGATCCAGATCCATGATATTTGTATCGTGAGTTGTGAAGATAATCTGGCTGCGATCATTCTCATGATATTTGAAGAATCTCTCAAGAAATGCAGCGACTAGATTTGTGTGCATGCTGAGGTCTAGTTCATCCACAACGAAAACGCAGCTTTCTGGTCTTTTGCGAAGCATTGGAATGAAGTCAAACAACCTGCGCGTGCCATCGGATTCATCGCACATTTCAAATAGATCGTCAGTATTGCCATGATCCATGAGCACCTTTTGATAAATGACATCGCCTTCCTCGGTTTGGCTTAATTCAATATTGCCTTCAACGCCATCAGCCATGAAACGGTGTTTCCCAACTTCATTGATCACTTCCTCTTTGAAGTCATCAGGCATCTTCCATTCATCAAAATCAAACGTCTCCGCTCCGTTCTTCAAGCCAAGAATCCCAGTGTCAAAATCAAGCAATTCCCTTTCGAAGAATTCACGAATTTCATTTTCTCCAGCAACCTCGTTCCTTCGCAAATTACGAGTTCCTGGCATAATGACGCATAGTCTTTCAAACCAATCAAATACAGCTTTTATTTCCATCATCCATTCAGAAGACCTTTTTGCATAGTAGGAAATCTGGGATAAAATCGTTTTCCTAGAAAGTGGTTCACTAATGTCGCCTTTGAAATTGTCAAAGAAAGCCAACTTGCCATACGAGCCTTCAATCATGCATTCGTCATCCTCATGATTTCTTTCGAACAAGCAGTTTTCTTTCTTCCCTTCAATCCTGACAAGCCATTCTGATACAATTCTTCCTGATTTGTAGTTGATCGCAAAGCCATAGTCGTATGATTTCTCGTTCACCGCAATCCTATATTCAAACACTCCTGGCTGATTCTGTCCTTGTCCATCGATTCTAAAATAAAGCTTTGAACTATTTATCCTTGGATTGCGCCCTGTTGCGATATCTCTGGAAAAACTGATGGCTTTGCAAAAATTGCTCTTCCCAGATGCGTTTGCGCCATAGATCCCAGCGGCCGCAAGAACATTTCTACCACATACCGTATTCAAATGGTTGGTATGCTTCTTATATTTCCCTGCAGTCATATTAAGGGATTGCGTCTGTTTGAATGACATAAAGTTTTGAACCGAAAAACTCAGTAACATGGTTTCCTCCCTGGAAAGTATAGCACAAAAACCCGCTTGTTTACACACTACTTTCTCGTATAGGTGGTTATTTCGCTTGGAGTGACTTTCTTTATAAAGCATAATCATGATATATGACATTATATGTGATAATATGTGATAATATCACTCCATTGAACCAGCGTATAACTAGATTAGATCCCATTCTTAAAATCCTCCATGATCCCTAGGCGCATCGAACTGCGTTGCAATGGAAAACCGTTGCGCACGGGATGTCAAAAAACACTTCTTTCTGGGGAGAACAATTCATAGTCGGAATGCATTTCAGATTGTTTCCCATGAGATGGAGATATGGAATCGCTATGCAGATGGATTGATGACAAAAGCAAAAATTCTGTTATTATACGTACAAACAACAGGTTAAATGAAGGGTTCTAAAGGTTTATTATTGAGTGGTTAAGAAAGATGCGTTGTGTCATAGGAGAAGACGTTGGAAAGAGTATCGTTAAGCCATTGTTCGAATGAGCCGCAGGATGCCCATGAACATGTGTCCGTGGACACTGACACAACATGGTCGTCCTGGTCAATACCGAAGTATTCGCCCAGATTGTTTACCGCGAATATCAACATGTTTCGTGCGTTAGGGTAGACGACAGATAGGTCGATGATGTTCCAAGATGTCAGCCAATGTTGTTGGTCAATGTTGCGGTCAGGAATGCTAAGGATCATCATCGTCCCATAAGCAATGTCCATCCCGTTGGAAGTTTTCCACAATTGTCGCAAAGATAGGGGAACATGGTAGTTGTAGTTGTTTAGGAATGAATCAACGCGCCGATCATTGATGGCGGGATATCGATTGATGCGGGAATCTTGCATCATTATGTTTAGTTCTTTCATGGTATTAACCTCCTTGTTGGAAACATACTACCACCCAAAAAATAAAAAGCGTATGATTATACGGGAGGCAAGAATATGCGCAAAGTTTACTGTAACGGAATCGTGTACACGGGAAGCTTTCCCCTTATGGAAGGGTTCATTGAGGAAGAAGGAAAGATCGTGGAAGTATCGCATGATATACGTAGGTATATGAAGGAAGGAGATCTTCTCATAGACTTAAAGGGAAGATTCGTATGTGCGGGGTTCAACGACTCTCATATGCATCTGTTAAACCTAGGAAATGTGTTGTATGGCGCACAATTACAGAATCATACCGACACTCTTCAAGGAATGCTAGAATATCTCAAAGAGTACAAGGATACACATGGTGTATCGTGGATAAAGGGAAGGGGATGGAACCAAGATTGCTTTACCGATACATCAAGAATGCCAAATCGTTATGACCTTGATACAGTCAGCACAGAAATACCCATTGTGATCACAAGAGCCTGCGGGCATGTCGTCTCGCTCAATTCCAAGGCACTTGAACTCGCAGGGATCAATGAGAACACCATGGATCCTTCTGGGGGAGCGATTGGCAGAACAAACAACATTCCAAATGGGATACTGTATGAGAATGCAATTGGGTTGGTGGATGCTGTGATCCCTCTTCCTACGAAGAAAGAGATCAAAGACATGATCATATTGGCTTGTAAGGAAGTCAATCGACATGGGATTACCAGCGTGCAAAGCGATGACTACGCAGTATTTAGAGGGATTCCCTATACGTGCATCAATGACGCATACATGGAATTGATCGAAGAAGGAAGACTTACGGTAAAGGTGTATGAACAGTGTAACTTTACCGATGTGAATGAACTCAATGAGTTCATTCACAAGGGAAGGGTAAAGAGCGAGATGTTCACAACTGGTCCGTTGAAGATTGTGGCTGATGGATCATTGGGAGGCAGGACTGCCCATCTTACACATCCCTATGATGATGACCCAAATACATGCGGCTTCTCTCTATTGTCACAAGATATACTCGATGATTTGATCCAATGCGCCAATAGTGAAGACATGCAAGTGGCGGTTCATGCGATTGGCGATGCATGCCTTGATGAAGTATTGTTAGCGGTGGAAAAGGCATTGAAAGACAATCCAAGGGTAGATCATAGGCATGGTATTGTGCATTGCCAGATATCACGTAGAGATCAATTGGAAAAGATCAAAGAACTCCAGATGCATGTATATGCCCAAAGCATTTTCTTGGATTATGACAACCATATAGTAGAAAAAAGAGTTGGAAAAGAACTTGCGTCAACAAGCTACAATTGGAAGTCGCTTAGAAACATGGGGGTTACGGTTTCCAATGGTTCCGATTGTCCCGTGGAAACACCAAGTGTCATGAAAGGCATTCAGTGTGCTGTGACACGGACAAGCTTTGATGGCACAGGACCATACCTGCCTGAGCAAGCATTCACTGTTCCAGAAGCAATCGACAGCTACACGATAGAGAGTGCTTATGCTTCGTTTGAAGAACATAAAAAGGGAAGAATTATGCCTGGTTATGTAGCGGACTTTGTGGTTCTTGAAGATAATCCATTTGATGTAGATCCTAAAGAACTTCATCGTATTCAGATACAGGAAGTGTATCTGAATGGAAAGAAGATTTACGACTGGAGATGATGCCAGCAAAGTATACTTGGCGGCGCAAGTGTGTACAACGCCTGCAGTTATATGCGGAAGCATTGTAGAAATCTGTTCCAAATATTTGATCGTTCCAGTATACGTATGATAAAATTGTTTGGCAAGGAGGAAGATATGGCAAAGGTAAACAGGCTGAAGTATTTCAAGGGCTGGGAGAGCATGTTTGGCAGCACTGAGTTTGAGTATGGTGCAAGAGCAGATGTAAAAGCAAAGGTTAAGTCGTTCCGTTATAACGAAACGAGTTGTTATTGTAAAATTTTGTCGGGTTCCAATAGCTATGCAGCAAGCATCAATTATGCGCCAACAGACGGTCAGGGATGGCGGGACATACCTGTGTACTGCACTTGTTCTAGGGCAACGAAATCGCGTGAGGGCAAAACGGGCAAGAACAAATGGTATAATGACTATGATTCTATGTTTGATGAACGTCCAAAGCCATATGAATGGTACAGGTGTTCGCATATGTCAGTCATGTTCCACATGTGGCAGGATAAACTGGAAGAGCTATACAATGGAACAAAGAATGAGAGTGCGGAAGAAAAGAAGGAACGTGAGACCATTATCAAGGATCATATGAAGCAGTTTAAAGCATTGGATTTGTTCAAGGATCGTCCTGCATCGATGGGCTTGAAACAGTTTGATGTTGCGGGTAATATGAAAGGCTATATGACCAACAAGTTCTACGCTGATCAATATGAGGAAATCCTTCGTACACGAGAAGCACCGTATCCTGTGGTAGAGATAAATGAGGAATATCCAAAGCTAAGAGCATCGAAAACATTCGAGGATGGTGAATACTCGTTTGATGCGTATGTAGAGCTTAGTACGTATGATATAAAAATGGATTGTTCGTGTTCCTTTGTTTACCCTATGAGTCAGGAAGAAATCTGTGGTCATATACTTGCGTTGATCCATGATGTGTGGGATAAAGCTGATGTCATTCAGATGCCAGATACAACGGATGAAACAGGAAAGATGATCTTTGAGGCTTTCCGTGAAGATCCTAGCAAGGCTGTTCATATCGAAATGCCAAAGGAAAAGAAAACTACCAAGCGAAAGGGATTGGAGCTAAGTGCGCTTGTTGACTTCTGGCTCGATGATATCAAGCTTAGTTTTGATTTGGGACCATGTGGAAAGCCAGCATATGGCATTACAGACTTGAAGAACTTCCTAAAGGCATATAGAACCGAAGGAACATATAGCTATGGCAATCGTGACGTGGCGAATTTCGCTACAACGGATTTAACCACTTCTTCGATGAGGTGGCTGGATGTCATTTATATGCTGGAAAAAGAATTCAATGATTTTAACAATGAGATGGGGCTGACAAATGACGCAAACAATCAACAGGTTGCGTTTCCCAGTGAGTTTCACCTTCAGGGGAAAAGGATAGACTGGTTGTATGAACTGATTGGAGATCAATGCTTGGTCACATATGACAATACTGGTTATTCCAAGCGTTTGGTCACTTTCTATCAAGGAAATGAGAAGCCTGTGGCACGAATACGGGCATATCCAGAAAATGACGCAAAGGGACAGGTTTCTGGCATTGATGTATCGGTTCATCTTCCGATTATCTATAAAGGCGAGAAGCATGCGTATACCATTGGCATAAGGGGTAGCGAGAGAGAAGAGGGCTATTTTTCCATTGTGTCGCAAGAAGACTTTGATGAGCTTCAGCCTTTCTATGCGGTTGCGAATTATCGCAATGAAGTTAGTTTCAAGGTTGGCTATGGCTATTTGAGTGAGTTCTACCGCAGATTGATACCCAAGCTCGAAAAGAAGGGTTTGGTGAAGTATGAAAGCTATTATGATGATAAAATCAAGACTTGTCTTCCTCCTGAAGCATCATTCCGCTTTAAGTTGGATTATGAGGATTGGGAATTGATGGCAGAAGGTTTGGCTTTGTACGATGACAAGGAAGTCAATGTCCTTGACACTTCGCAAGCATTCCCCAGGGATTTCTTCGAAGAAGCAAGGGTTTCCCAATTGTTGGAAGGGATCTTTAACAAGATTGATAAGACAAACGGAATATTCAGGAAACTGGTCACAAACGATGAACTCTTTGCTTTTCTGTCACAGGCTTTGCCTGTGTTGGAGGATAATGGGGTTGTGCTTGGTTCGGATGCGTTTAACAAGCTGAAGATTCGTCGCATGCCAGGCATTCAGATGCAGGTTAGCCTGAAAAGTGGTTTACTGGAGTTGTCTTTGTCATCCTTGGACGTAGATGAAGAGGAACTACTTGCGCTTCTTCGTTCGTATAAGAAAAAGAAGAAGTATCATATTCTCTCGTCGGGTGAGTTTGTGGATTTCTCTGAACATGATCAAATAGATGACACAATGGATATCTTGGATGATCTTTTGTTGGATGCGGAGGATGCCATCCATCACCATGCGTCATTGCCAATGTTCAGGGCATTGTACCTAAACAATAGGCTCAAGGAAAGAGAAGACCTTGTTGTGCAAAGAGATAGGGCATTTAGGACACTGATACAAAACTTTGAAGAAATCAAGGATGCAGAATATGAAATTCCTGCACCTCAGAAAAAGACATTGCGTCAGTATCAGGTATATGGCTATCAATGGCTTAGGACTTTGAAAGAGTCGGGCTTTAACGGTATTTTGGCGGATGAAATGGGATTGGGAAAGACCTTGCAGATGATTACACTGTTCCAAAGCGCAAAAGACGAAGGAGACCAGCTTCCTAGCCTTGTCGTTTGTCCTGCATCCCTTGTGTACAACTGGGGCGAAGAACTGAAGAAGTTTGCTCCAGATGTGACATATACGTTGATCTTGGGGAATGCTGATGGCCGCAAGGGTATCATTCATTCCGCTAACATGAAGAATCACACAGATGTGTATGTCACATCGTATGACTTGTTACGTCGTGATGTGACAGAATACAAAGACATAGCGTTTGATTCCATAGCATTGGACGAAGCACAGTATATCAAAAACCAATCCGCAGCCATTACCAAATCGGTCAAGACACTCAATGCAAGACATCGTTATGCCATGACGGGAACGCCGATCGAGAACAGATTGTCGGAGCTTTGGAGTATCTTTGATTTCCTGATGCCAGGGTTCCTTTATGGGCATCAGGAGTTCATTGATCGATTCGAGGCACCAATACTTAAGTCGGATGACAAAGACGCTACACAGCGCCTAAAAAACATGGTATCCCCGTTTATCCTCAAGCGTAAGAAGGAAGATGTTCTCAAAGACCTGCCAGAAAAGCTAGAGGAAGTCAGATATGCCAAGTTTGAGGAAGAACAACAGAAGATATACGAAGCACAAGAAGTGAAGATCAAAGGTTTGGTAGAAGAAATGAAAGAGGATGGGCAGGACAAGCTCAAGGTTCTTGCGGAACTTACAAGAATTCGAGAGATTTGTTGCGATCCTTCCCTTCTCTTCGAAGATTATACGGGTGGCAGTGCCAAACGTGATATGTGTCTGGAGTTGATATCCAATGCTATCGATGGCGGACATAGGATCTTGGTGTTCTCCCAATTTACTTCAATGCTTGCCCTGTTGGAAGAAGACTTGAAGAAGAATGAGATTGCTTACTTCAAGCTGACGGGTTCTACCTCCAAGGAGGATAGGATGAAAATGGTGCACGCGTTTAACGATGAAAAGAAATGTGATGTGTTCTTGATTTCCTTGAAGGCTGGTGGGACTGGCTTGAATCTGACAGGGGCAGATATGGTTATCCATTATGACCCATGGTGGAATATGGCAGCCCAGAACCAGGCGACTGATAGAGCGCATCGTATTGGACAAACACGCCGTGTTACCGTGATACGAATGATCGTCAAAGACACGATTGAAGAAAAGATCCTGCATCTTCAGGAAATGAAGAAAGATCTTGCGGATGCCATATTGGAAGGACAGTCACAAAGTCTTATGCAAATGTCGAAGGAAGAATTGCTAGATTTGCTTGGTTGATTATGGAAGATACATTTCGTTGGGCATTCATTGGTACAGGCAACCTTGCGACAAGAGCCGCAAGGTTGATAACATCGTCTGGTAGACATCGGATTGTTTCGGTGTTTACCAGAGATCCTGCCAAATGCAATATGTTTGCTAAGGAATATGATGCATATGCGGCAGATAACGCAAAAGATGCGATTGATCGCATGGATGTTGATGCGGTATATGTGGCTACGCCTCACACAAGCCATTATGAATATGCCAAGCTTGCCATAGAGCTAGGCAAGCCTGTCTTGTGTGAGAAACCCGTTTGTACTGACGCTGGAATGGTCAAAGATCTGATTCAACTTAGCCATGAGAAGAACATATACTTCACAGAAGCAATGTGGACATGGTTTTCACCTGTGTCCTGGCAAGTGAAGCATTGGTTGGACACAGGTGAGTTTGGTGAGGTCAAGAAAGTGCATGTGACCTACTGCATGCACTCCATTGCGTCTTCCCCAAGGCTGATAGACCCTAATCTTGCCGGAGGGGCACTCTTGGATATTGGCATCTATCCCTTGACATACATCTATCGGTTGTTTGGCATGCCGGATAAAATTGAATGCAAAGGAAGAGTGAAGAAAGGCATTGACACAGGGGAAAAGATCCGTCTCTATTATCCTGGAAACAAGGTGTATACCGTTTCGGTGTCCATTGTGAATCCTTTGGGGCGAGAGAATCTGTGGCTTTATGGAACAGAGGGAAAGCTTCATTTGCGGGGATATTACCGTGCTTCGGAAGCGAAGCTTATTCGTAGGCATGGAATGTCACAGACATTCCATGGCGATGGAAATATCCTGCATGAGTTTGATGTTGTCGCAAGAGAAATCCGACAAGGGTTATCAGAGAGCGAGTATGTTCCCCACCAGGCAACATTGGATGTCATGAAGCTCATGGATGAGTGCAGGAAGCAGATGAATCTTGTCTATCCATTCGAAACAAAGGCGTAGCAGATGTCTGCTACGCCTTTTGGGAATGCTAGAAGCCAAAGTACTTCATTCTAAGCTTTTTGTTTGCCATGACACCCATGATGCGCTTTAAGCGCATTCTTCCTTCGTTACATGTGACTTGCTTGCTAGCAAGATCCCAATCTCCTGTTACATATTTAACGACTGCCCCTTCTTCCTTGTTTTCCTCATAAAGTCTTTGCATCAAGTCAACAGATGCCCTGTATTCTTTGTTTGTTACATTGGTGAGAAATTCGTGGAACATGTCATTGAACGGATAGATTCTCTTATAGTAATCATTGATTGCGCAGAGAAGATCAATGAATTGTTTCTGTGCAGTGGCTTGCTTGATCTTCTCTTCTGGCTTTTTCATCAGTTCGGCATGTTGCTGGGCAAGGTCTTTTAACCATTCGTCCATCTTTGTCGAGATTACAACTTCTTCTGTGTCATCCCACCAATACAGGCGATCATCATCGGTAAACCTATATTGTGGCTTGTCCTGAAGCTCCTCGGGTGTATTAAAAAAGTCGTAAATAGGATGCACTTGAAGGAAATCACAAGTTGTAAGCCCTGGGTAAGGTGCTCTGGTTACTGCTTTTCTTTTTTTGAGCCATGATGTAGGCATGTAAGTCTTCATGATCTCGTCATGATATACCTTGTCACAGAGTGGTTCCCAGATGTCCCAGAAATACTCGTTCTTGATCTCTGATGCCAGATATACAATTACTCTTGCGGGAAGGAAGAGGGAAAGCCTGGCGATTTCCTTTAACGAATCATCGGTTAGATTCTGTCTTTCTTCGCGGTTCATCTGGACAAGTTGCCAAAGCTTGCCAAGAGCATCGGTGTCGGTGGCATCCTTGAAGAATTTGCGCAGCTTTACCTTGCATTCAAATACATCGGCGGAATAGGTTCCTGGTATGGCGGTATGTTTCTGTAGCGAGCGTGTTCCCTGTGTGACATAACATAGATCCAGATACTCGGGGTCGTACTTATATGCCTGATAATTTTCGGGGAGAAACTCATCTAGCGTCTCATAGGTGAATGGTTCTCTATCTTCTCTACATTCATCATAATACGCA
>OMYM01000441.1 GCA_900315225.1 uncultured Erysipelotrichaceae bacterium
ATATCTGGAACAGATATTTACAATCGTTCCGCATATAACAGCAGGCAGAGGATGCAGAATTCTACATATTTGTGCGTCCAAGTATAGGTGAAATCCTGCAATATCTGCCTGCCGTTAAATTTTTTGTATCATGTTTTTTTCCACATTTTTAATTGAAAACTCTTCTCTTCTACCTTTTATATGATATAATGCCTATCGTTACTGGAGGATAAAATGAAAAAAAGCTTAACCCCCCCCCCCCCGCAAATATTTGTCGTTTCGTCTTTCCAGAGGAGAATTGCGACCAAATGAACATACACTTGCGAAGGGGTTGCTGCAGCTTGGACTGGTCAGCATCCATTTGCTATGCCCTTCTTATCCAAAACCAACAATTTACGGAGGATAGAAACGAAAAAATGTTTACCCCCCCCCCGCAAATAAACACACCCTTTTGGATAACCTTGAAGTTTTTAACAATCAAAAGGATGGGCGTATCATATTGAGTTATTCGAACTCTCGTTTTTTGAAAGATCTTAGCGTAAAATGAAAAACTGGATTCGATCAAACAAACACGGCAAGAACGCCATTGTGTGTTTTGGCATTCTTCCCTTGGTCTTGCTTCTTTTCTATGTATTCAAGTCTTTTTTCGAAGCATCTCCATCTTACTCTGCATCATTATCTGCATCTTTTCATAATAGCCAACCTCATTACGTAAACGGGATTGTATTTCCGCTTGATTCAATCATCATTATCATATTATCCGTTTCTTTCTTTGGTGGACTTTTTATATCATTTCTATGTCTTGTTTTCAAGACGTATATTCCCCAAAGACACAGCATGTTTTTGCTTGGCGCATGCGCAAGCACATCATCCGTATTGAAGATCCTAAGCTTGCCTATTATCTTCAGCATTTTTGACATATTCGGCGCTGAGACGAAGTTCTATTATTCTATTTCTATTTCCTACATGTCATTGCAATGCTTCATTCTATTGTTGTTATGCAACGCAAGCAATAATGCAAGGAAATGGAAAACAATCTGTCCAAATATTGCCTTGGTACTGCTACTATTGATGCTTATATTACAGCATTTCAAAATATTGAATTTCTATACATCCTCGATGTATTATGCTTTCAGTTGCATCATTCTCCAGATAATCACGGTTCAGCTAAATTTCAAGAAAACGAAAGATTGGCTTTGGGCAATGATCTTTCCCCTTTCTTCCATCATCGACATCAGCCTGATTCTTCTCTTTAGCACAGTAAAATACAGTGTCTATCTATTGTTGGCAATCATGACAACCCTGGTTATCAAGGGAATCGATTTCATCAAAACCACCAACAAGCGAGAAGAAGAGCTTGCGACCATATGGAACGATGGCATGGACAGACAGACTCGTCTTCACTTTCTCTACAATACCATGTCTTCTATCTATTTCCTGTGCCGTGAAGACCCTGACCAAGCCATGAAGGCAATCGAAGACTTTGCGACCTATCTCCAGGCACATTCCACAGGAATTTCATCCAATTCGCCTATTCCTTTCAAAGAAGAACTCAATAACACAAAGGCATACCTCGACGTGGAGAAAATGCGTTTTGAAGATGACCTGGACATAGAATTCGATGTTCAGTTTACCGATTTTTCCCTTCCTGTCCTATCGCTTCAAGCAATCGTGGAAAACGCTGTAAAACATGGCATCGCCAAGACCTGGACAAAGGAACACCTTCTCATCTCCACTTACATGGAAAACGACAATGCCGTCATCGTTGTCGATGACAATGGACCAGGTTTTGATTGTCCCTTTGACAAAGAAACACATGTTGGTCTTTCCAATGTCCAATACAGACTGAAAACGGCATGTTCCGGCACGCTTGATATCCACAGCGAGCCTAATGTCGGAACAACCGTGACAATACGCATACCCTTGTAATAGACGAATGCTTGCTAATCTTTATTACAGCACTACAGTAGGAACCCAAGAAATGATAAAAACAGCAAAGACAATCGGAGCAACCATAAAACGTCTCCGTATGAAAAACAATATGTCGCAACAAGAGCTTGCTTCGCTCTTGTTCGTCAGCAGCAAAACCATAGGCAACTGGGAAAACGGCAGACGCATGCCTGACATACTTATTCTTTCAAACATTGCGAAATGCCTGAATGTATCGCCAGCCATATTTCTATCAGATCTGGAAAACGACACAACACCCGTGACAATCATCGCCATAGAAGACGAACCTTTGATCCTCAAAGGAGTGACTCGCATCCTCGCCGAATCGTTTCCCATGGCAAACATAACAGGATTCTCCCGTGCCTCGGAAGCCTTGGATTTCGCCAAGCAAAACCGTATCGATGTTGCCTTGATCGATATCGAGCTACGCGATAGCAGTGGCTTGACTCTTGCACACAACCTAAAATCCTCCCAGCCTCATCTCAATGTCATATTCGTTACCGGTCATCCAGAATACATGAAGAAAGCATGGGAACAACATGTCAGCGGCTATCTTCTAAAGCCTTTGACCAAAAAGAAAATCATGAATGAATTCACAAATCTTCGCACATCCAATTCAAAGATCGACAATATGATTGCATCTCTTCAAGATAACGAAGGCTAAAGCAAGAGTGATAATGTCATTATGACAGAACGCACCAAACCCCAACACTCGATTCAGGATCTACCTTCACACAATAGTAATCGCATCTTCAAAGCCAATATATTGGAACAGATCTTTGATCGTCCCAGTATATTCCTCTATCATACCCGATACATGAAAAACAGGAGGCATATGTATGCCTCCTGCAAATGTATTCTGAAATATGAAGCAGCTTACCGTTTATTTGATCGCTTTGACTTTTCAAAAGCCTATCGGGGATAATCGTCCCGCAATGCGAAGATGCCATTCCCTTTCCCAGATCCATCGGAAGCAATCCTATGCACAACGCCATAAGGACTGCCATCCAGCCATTATATACCGCACACTCTTGCTACAAGGAGATACCTGTGGGTAGTTCCCATGATCTTGCCTTCTTTCTCAAGGACATCCTGCATTAACATCAGCCTGTCAAGGCAACGCTCAACCGAGAAGCCAGGGAACTCCCATTCAATGACACAGGCAAACCACACAAAGGCACCAATGTCATAGAAGCAGATTGAGCGAAATGCTTCGTCAGCCTGCATAATCTCAAAGCCTGCATCCATAAACGCTTTTTTCTGTTCCGCTAGATTTGCCTGCGGAAAAGGCAAGGAAATGCCAGGAAGAACCATCTCGACAAGATCCCTATCATTTTTACTGCCAACCTGTTGGGTGATGAACATCCCATTTGGCTTTAGCAGACGCTTGATTTCGCTTGGCTCAAAGTCGCCATGGCGATTGATGATAATGTCAAATGAGCCATCCGCAAAAGGCATGTGCGAAGCATCATTGCATTCACGCAAGTCAATCCCCAATGGCAAAAGCCTTTCCCGACAAAGCTGCACATTTGGCGCATAGCCTTCTGTCGCAGCGGTGTTTTCGTGTGGGTGGCGCAACGAAAGAAGGAATTCTCCTCCGCCTGTGTCGCAATCAAGCAACTTCATGTTCTTCTTGAGATATCTGCGAACAATCGAAGCATAGTCCCATGGCATCTCCTCTTCCTCATAGCGACCAAGGATATGGGAAAAATCCCAGCCTTGGATTTGGCCGCATCTTTCTTCCTCTATCCATGCGGCAATTTTCTCTTCCCAATTCATTGTAAGATCTCCTGATGATGAAAATACATCTTTACTCATGCAGCGTTATGCCAAGACGTGCGAATTCTTCAAGCAACTGCCCATACGAAACAAAGACAATGCCTTCAAAGCCAATTTTCCTTGCTACAGTGACGTTTTCCACTGTGTCATCGACAAATACACATTCCCCTGCCTGTAGATTGAATTGGGCTATGAATTGCCTGTACATGTCAGGATCAGGTTTTGTCTTGCCAACTTGGAAAGAGACCATTCCTCCATCCATGTAAGGCATGAATGCCAGTGACTCGCCACACTCGTCATAGGCTTTCTTGGAATAGTTCGACAGGTAATAGACATGGTATCCCGCTTCCTTCAGACGCTGGACGAGGGGTATTGCATAATCCCTAATCGTTAACATCCCCTCTACGCTGGCATAGGCTTTCGCCAGTTCTTTTTCAATCGCTGGATCAAGGCTGGCAAAGCCTTTGAGTGCTTCATCCTCGGTGATTTCGCCCCGTTCAAACATGCCCCAATAGGGACTCATGAGAGATGCCTTGACAATACGTTTGATCATGATTGAATCAAAACCTTTGTCGGAAAGAAATTCCAATAACCGATAGTCAGCCAACACTCCCCCAATATCAAACACTACATTTTTCATCGTCTTTTCTCCTTTTCCTCTGCTTGCCACAAAGCATAGACATCGTCTGCCTACAGTTATATGCGGAGCGATTGTAAATACCTGTTCCTGATATTTGATCGTTCCAGTATAAACCTGCTTGCGACACACCTATTTTAGCGCCGCTTATAGGAGAAAAGATAATCGGAATCGATGCATGACCTACGAAGAAGCTATCAAGCCTTCCATGAATGGTGAGGGAAAACTTTGGTGCAGGCTAGCAGCGATGCAGAATTTTATCTATTTGCGCGTCCGAGTATAGTGAAGTAATTGGAAGCTTGTATGTAACTCGTCCCATGCTTGAATGCAACGGAAAATCCCTGCGTCGACATTCAGAAAGAGAGAAAGTAGAATGCTCCCGTCTAATCCACGGTCTGTGGAGGGAAAGGAGAAAACAGCCATGACTGGACATGCATGCAAGGCGGAAAGCATGCTGCTGGAAGAGAGCGCACTGGGTCTTTTTGTCATGCAGGCGTGCGGCGAAGAGACGTGCCATGGGCAAGGAAGCGCACAATTCGACCGCGCAAGCGTTGAAGAGGACACCGCGCCATGCAATTGAGCACCCACGGTCATTCAACGTGTTCATAGCAAAGGAGCCCTCTCTTCATTCCCGCCCACGGCAGCCGCGCAGGGCGTAGACCCTGGAATTGTCCTATTGGCTTAGCGTGGGGATGGAAGACAGGGCGTTTCCCCGCAATGGCTCCTATTTGTACATCAACACATCAAGCACGTCCATCCCTCCGAGAAAAAACGCGAGAGAACCTACGGGCATACCAGCCATGAAAGCATGTGCGTTGGTGTCTTGAAGGACATGGAAGATCCAGGCTGCACGAGGTTCTATGCGAACCTTGCATAACTCAGGAGGCTCGGGCTGAAACCTCTACGGCTTGCCAATTCTATATCGGTGGGATTGACTGATTTGATTGGCGAGGTCTCGGACAAATCCGAATTGACGAAGACACTGACGGACATATTCGAAGAGAAAGGCACCAGGCAGATTCTAGATCTGCCAGCTATGGATCGATTGAGTGTTGCAGAAGCTTACAAAATAAATTACAACTGTTGCATAATTACACGCGATGCTATAAATCAAAAAGTTAGGGTTAGTATTGTTTATGAATGTTGTATCTGCGCTGGTTCCAATGGAACTATACTCAGAAACATAAATATGTGGAATTCTACAGTATCAGCCTGCAGTTCAATGTAAATTATTTATCATGGTTTTTCATCATTAAATGTATAATTACGTAAAAACGCTTAAAAACTTAGAGAAAAGAAATGAATGCATGTCCCACAACAAAATCGACAAGGGCATGTAGCCCTTGTCGATCAGGCATAGGAATTCGCTTGGCTTAGCAGCCTTTTCGATCAATGCTGCAAGCTTGGCTCAAGGAAGATTCGGGAACGAAAACCTCATAGCCGTTTTCCTTCAGCCATGTCTCCCAGTCAGTCCAGACTTTTCCATCCTCGCCAATAAGAGCGGGAACACCGATATCCTTGATTGCCTTGAGATGGTCGAAGACTGGTTCGCTATCGCGCAATGCCAGAAATTCGCCAAGATTGCCAAGGTTTTCAAGAATCTCGATAAACTCGTAGGCAACCTGGTTGCGATCAAGGTTTTCCTTGAGAACCATGCAGTAAGGGCATTTGACACTTCCGTATACTTTGATCATTTGTGTTTCCTCCGTTATTCTCAATGGTAGACAAATACTATTCTGTTTTCAAGCGTTTTGCTTCCTTATACTTTGACCATTTGGATTCTTTTCTCAGACTTTACCATCTTCGTGAATACCGCTGTATATTTCAAGGATTACATTTATTCAGGATCTCGCCAACTAACTTGTAAACAGTTGTACATGGGCACATTTCAGACGGTATATTCTTTTTATCTCTAAGAAACTCATTATGCTTATTTTCAGCAATTATCAAAGCTTTTTCTTCGTTTCCCTTAGCTTTCATTTGCTTATATAAATCTTTATCACCCTTTGCATATTCACGCTTAGTCATTCTTTTATAATTCTCAGCGAATTTATTGCAACAGATCTTTGACTCATAAATGTTTGGCATTGAACCAAAGTAGGCAAACAACCATATTTCAAAACATGGATTCGACCATCCTACATGAATCCTATTTTCTTTGGCTTTTTCAATAATATCATCGAAGTCTTTGACTTTATCTCTATCAAAAACAATCCAAGGAACTCGATATTGTGGATCGTAGGAAATTTCTTCCAAGCAATTTTTAATCAGGTTTTTAGTGTTTGTTTCGATAACCTTAATTACAAGTTTATGTTTAGCTTCTTCTGGCAGACTCTGCCATAACCCTTCAAAATACAAGCGCTCTGTAGCTTCGGTATCAGTAACCACAACATAATAACCCAATGCTGGAATATGACGTTTGCTTACATTTTCTCGTGTCTTCCTATTCCCTGTCCTGTCTTTCCTAGCCATACTTATTCTCCTTCCAAAAACTGAATTGTTTTTAAAGATGGTATCGCGCCATATTTCCCAATCAAATAGTTTTTTTCATAATCCTCGTCCTTGCGGATTTTTGTTCCGTCTTCAGTCACAAAATCCGCTAATGAATATAGTGTTGTGACACCTTTGGAGTTTTTCTCGGTAAACCAAACTTCATCTCTTCTAAGAAGGTTGTTTGACAAGTGCCATGTATCATGAATCGTAAAGATCAGTTGAGCATTGCGTGGGTTGGTCTTTGGGTTTAAAAAGGTTAGAATGAAGTTACGAACAAGAAGGGGATGAAGCCTTGCATTCAGGTCATCCACAAAGAATACACTTCCATTACGCAACACCTTCTGCAAATCACTGTATAAAGAAAACATTTTCAAGGTTCCAGCCGATTCATCCTCAAGAGGTATTTCTACCAGCGCTTCCGAACCTGTTTTCTTATGAACGGCACTAACCTTATAATAAGTATCTTTATCATCTTGAATTGGAAACGGTTCAATGCGAAAATCTTTTATAGAATCGTCAAAGGCAGATAGATATTCCACCACATCCTCACGCACGCTTGGATCGTCAACAAAGCCAGTTGGCAAATACCTGCGCATGCTGGAGTATGGGTTGGCAAAATCCGTCATTTCGTTGTCAAGAAACCAATCCCGGATCTGTTTGCATACGTCAACCTTAAGCTTTGCGCCAAGAGAGACGACCAACGCTTGCTTTTCCAAGGCCACAATAATATTGCCTTTGCTTTCGGCGGGGAATCCTTCTAGATCGAGTGTTTCATTATTGCGATAGAAGATGGCTTTATATTCCCGTGCGGATTTTGCCTTTGTGTTTAACCATTCTTCAGATACTCCGTTATTATCAATGCAAAAGCCATAGTTGTATGTTTTTTCATGTGGATCGCCAGGCATAGTAAAATACACTTCAAAAGTGGTTTCGGCGTTTTCTGTTTCATCATCAAGCAAAAAAGGCTTTGGTCTCTTGAATCGATAAGACTTGTCCTCATTTCCAAACTGAAAGGAATCTGTCACATAATTGGTCATATAAGAAAACGCACCATAGACATTCGATTTACCACTTGCGTTAGCGCCATATATTGCGGCAGCCCTAAGAAGTTTATCGCCCCCAACAGCGACAACACGGTCAGAAAACTCTGTCATACGTGTTGCCGATAAATCAAGAATAGTCTCATCACGAAACGACTTGTAATTCTTGAAATTAAATTGTATCAACATAAGCCTACCCCTTTCTTTCCCTTATCTACTGGAACGATTTTACATATCTGTTCCAGATATTTGATCGTTCCAGTATATTATAATACGCCGCCAAACAAAATCAATACCCAAATGAGACTTTATCTCATTTATGCGTGTATCGTATAGCGGATTGTTGAAAGTTTGATACTGACACAACGAAGAACCTAGAGTGCCTTTGTTTATAGGCATTCTGAGTTCTCTTTGTGTATTATCGTAAGCGTTTAATGTAGGGTGGGAAGTGCGTTTTAAAAGAGAATTATCTTATCGCTCTATAAATATTTTAAGGCTGTGATTGAAATTGCATCCTAGACCCGATGGGACCGGAATGGATTCCCGATGCTCTTGGCATTTGCGGGGAAATGGTTCCAGTTCTATTTGTCAGAACAACCATAACTGATTCCAGGATTATACCCCAGTGAATCAAAGGCGGATTGTGTTTCCGAGGGAGCGCAAGGACAGCTACGTTCCGTTCATTTAAAGCCACTGGCTTGCGCTAATGATTGTCCGCAGGGTGATCATTTTTCTTGCCTGTGGATTGTCCTGCGAGAGGAATGTTCACGGGGGCAAATAACGCCATGAAGGAAAGCGAAACTCTTGAAATCATGCTGAATGTACTAGATCCAGCAAGGATTTCCCTGATCGCAGGATTTACCGACTTGTGAAAGGGGATCAACGGGGTCTGCTTTTATATCAATAAGTTGCTCCAGCTCACCCCTCTACGACGGCAATACATTTTAATCTGTGGCAGACGTGCGGACAGGTGCAAGATGCCGATCAGGAACAAGGACAGGCTTGTCCTTGTGATGATGCTATTCAACGTGGGCAGGTTCAAGTGGCCAATGAAAGGCTGCGAGGCATAGAGCGTTTCTCTTCGGAAACTGGAGGGGGCGTATTCAAGCCAAAAGGAAAAGCGCGGCATCCCTGTTCCGCCTGGAGGGGATGCTGCTTGATGTCCTGGCGCTTCATTGCAATTTCCCACGCACGGAAGACAAGCCGCCAAGGAAAGAACAGCGATATATCAGAGTTAAACCGAATATTGTGCTTGTCCTAGGGTGGCACTAGTTTACTGAAACAACTAGCCACGAAAACCTATTGGAATAAACCGTGTTCTGGAAACCCGAAACAATAACAGTTAGAATTGAACGATGTTCCCTTGTGCGTCCTATAGCTGAATTCCCTTTTGATTCCACTCATCATGGGACAAGCCATCATTTGTATTTCCTCTGTTATTCTCAATGGTAGACAAATACTATTCTGTTTTCAAGCGTTTTGTTTCCTTGATGTTGTAGTACAAGATGCCACATAGCACAATAGCAGCGCCAAACAAGGACAAGGTGCCAAGTCTTTCGCCATAGAAGATCGCAACCAACACAGGATTCAGGATTGGCTCCAGGGCATTGATGATGGATGCAGTCAAGGGATCGATATACTTTGTTCCCGTTGTAAAGAAAATATAGGCAAGCCCTACCTGCACCGCACCTAGAAAGAAAACCGACACAAGAACAGGCATCGAAAAGTCGGTTTCTTTCATGACCAAGGGTGAAAGGAAAACACCACATAACAGCTGGCCAAAGAACACAGATGAGATGGCATCGCCCTTTTCAAAGCTGTTGAGCATGAAGACACCGGCGTAGAACATCCCTGACAACAAGGCAATCAGGTCGCCAAGCCATTTGCCAGTCGAGATTCCCTCGCAAAAGAAGCAAAGGATTCCAGCAAAGACAATCACCAGTGAAATGATTCCCGTCCTGCTGGGTTTTCTTTTGAAGAACAGGTAGACCATGATCATGATCCAGACTGGCGCGGTGTACTGGAGGATGATCGTGTTGCCTGCTGTTGTCAGTTTATTGGCAATTGCATAGCAGGTGGTTACACCAGCCATGGAAATCGCCCCGATCGCTACCGTTGGATTGAATTTCAGTCTATGATGAATCACACCGATATAGATGCCGATCACCACGGCTGCGATTAGGTTTCTTGCCCCATTGATCGCCAATGCGTTCCAAGGAATCGTCTTCATGAACAGCCCACCTGTCGCAAAGCAAACAGATGCCGCCAAAACCATGAGGATGGCAACATTTTTCTTATCCTTTACCATAGACTGCTACTCCCTTCCGATTTGTCTAAGATGTATTATAGCATCATTCAGATCAATCGGTATGTCGCTTTTTTAAAGATGGCAGTACCAATGACAAAACGTTTGGGATCAACATGTGTTGTCAAGATGCTGCTCATGATAAACTCTTTCGAGACTCTGACCAGAAGCTGTTTATGTTCGGTTTCCACCAGATAATACGCATCAGAATCTTGGAGGTAGTCCAGCATGTGTACAACGCCTGGCTGTGTGATCAAATCCACAATACTCTCCCATACGCTTCTTTTCTTGATACGGATCAAAGGATAGATTGCTTCAGCATTTTGTATTTCATATAGCATGCGGCGTCTTTCTTGTCGCGGCATTTTCCTGTTTTCTCATAGGAAGCCAAATCAATGGTTTCCTTTGTCTCGTCAAAGTTAATCTTTTCTTCATCGTCCAAAAGATAATCCATGCTCACATTGAGTAATTTTGCCATTGCCTTCAGGTTGTTGACATCGGGCAATCCTTTGTCAGTTTCCCATTTGGCTATGGCCGACCTTGATACACTGAGTTTTCCGCTAGCTGTTCTTGCGACAGTGCAGCGTTTTTCCTGGCTTCCTTAAGCTTTTCACCGAATGTCATTCTTTGTTCCTCCCTGTCGCCCTTTTGGCCTTTCTTGATGCCTCAGATTATAGATTTCCCTCCCGCAACACACAAGGGACGAAATGTAACAAGCCCGTTACTTTCCGTAACACCACACAAAAAAAAACAGCACAGCCTAGCTGCGCTGACTTGCACGTAATCGCCAAACATCAATGCAGTAATGCGACCAAGATTCTTTGCTGTTTGGCCAATCTTTCTCAAAAGAATTGATTGTTTCTGTGTCACGCCTGCATCGTTGATTTCCTTGGGCATGCGACCTGACCGACATATTTATCCCCTAGCTATTTATTTTCTTCAGGAGATCCGCCACATAAACATCGGGATGGTTGATGGAGTATTCGCCATGATAAAAACCTTCTTTGATTTCCAAGGTGCTGTTGGGTAATGTTTGCTTTAATATGCTTGCGGAAGAACGAATCGATTTCTGTTCTTTCCCGCCAATGACAATCCTAATATCGGCGTTGCATTCCTTTAGGGTTGGCTTGATTTGGTAAGTTGTGCTTGCCTTCAGAAATGAAATCATGTTTTCCTTGGTGATCAAAGATGTATCACGATAATACTCATCGAACAAATCATCAGCAATCCGAAGATATTGGAATTGCATTTTAGCAAACCATTTCTTTTGGATCAAGCCAAAGCTTGCCGAGATAGATGGTGAAAGCAAGGCATTTGTCAATTGATCTGGAATTACCGATGCACTTTCTATGATCGCAAAGCGACTGATGTCTTTTCTTTGCGATAGCATTTCAATGACAACCTGTGCCCCTAAGGAAAGACCGCCAAGCATAAGAACAGCACCATCAAATCGATCATTGATCAAGGATATTACATGTTTTGCGGCTTGTTCAATGCTTATGAAATCTTCCTCGCTATCCGCATGTCCATCCAATACAGGCAAGACCACATGGTAATGGTCGCACAGTAGTTGCGCTTCTTTTCGGTAATTCCACCAAGACAAGCCACCGCCATGCAACAACAGGATCACTTCCTGGTTCTCTTTTCCATATTCAACAATTCTCATCGATAAACTCCTTGATCAAACGGTTCACTACATCTGGCTGATCCACATTCGCATTATGTGCAGCATCTTTAATGATCTTCAAGGGAAAGCCTGTTCGTTTTGTCCATTCCTTGTTATATGCTTTCACGTATCCAGTATGGTCTTTCTCCCCCAGCAACAATAGCACGGGACATTTGATTTCAAGCTCTTGGTTGTCTGCCAAAAAACCAGAAAAGCCAATTCCCATCAAGTGACATAGTTCATTTTTATCATAGCATGCAAGCATGTCAGCCATGTTCTTCCTTCCATGTTTCGTAACACAGCATTGGTTTGCCATTGCCCACCGTAATATCTTATCGGGATATAACTTTGCCATCCATTCAATCTGGCGCAACCACCACATGTCAGACTTCGAATAATAATCGCCATATGGCGTAGAATCAATCGCAACAAACCCTTTCACTCTTTCGGGATAGCGACTAATCACCGATTGGGAAATAAAGCCACCCATGGATTGACCAATCAAAATGACCTTGTCAACCCCACAATCATCCAAGATATTCTTGACTGCCTTGGCAGCATTTTCATATGTGAATTTCATGTATGGCCTAGATTCTCCATGCGCCGGAGCATCCCATGTAATGATATTGTAATCCTTTGAGAAGAACTCAATCTGTCGATCAAACATCGTATGATCAGCCGTCAAGCCATGTAAAAAGAACAAAGTATCCCTGTCTTTTTCAAACTGTTCCGATTGCCAATAGACAACATAGCCAAATACATCTGCTATCATATTTTTTTTCATTGCCGTAAACCTCTGGTTATATTCTAATCGAACTGTAGCATAATCACAATTCCTTTCTCTCTTTGATTATAGCAGTCATGATATGTTTAGCCTTGTATACTGGATTTTCCTGTCCTTTCAGCTTTTCCTTGAGTTCCTTGATCGTCTCTTCAAGCTCCTCATAGGTGGGTTCTTCCTTTATTATGTTTTTTTCTTAGCCAATACATACACCTACTTGTTCCCTCTTGTTATATCATCGTTTTTCGAAAACACAAGTTTTTTTGAATGTCGAACACCTTGCGGGCAAATCTATCAGGCAGACGATGAAGAATTCCACCTATTTGTTCGTCCAAGTATAAACGAGTGCCATCCTGAATCAAACCTTTTTTTTCCTCATGGAAAGAATGCATCTGACATCCCCCAATTCATCATCCACGTAGTCTGCATCGACGATGACATTCAACAGCTTGCCGCTATTGCTTGTGATTGTCAGTTCACAAGAAGTGCTTTCCCTGCTTTCAGCGCATCTTTGCGCTACATTCCAGAAAGAGCGTTCACTGGCTGGAACCAAGCGTTTATAAAAGACATTGGCGTTTAGTTCTTCAATCAGTTCTTGTCTGGACATGGCAAGGTCTTTTTCCAGTCCATGGGCAGCAATCTCAAAGGAATATGCACCATGGCTGTATAAAAGAAACATTATCGTACGGGAAGTAAAACGCGATAGCAACTGCATGTGTCGCTGTAGATTGGTAAGATCCGTGACATCCCTGGCAGAGCCATAGTAGCGTATCTTGTCGCCATCCTCGTTCAAGAAATAAAACTGAATCAAGAAGCGGGCTGCGGAGCCATCGATCTTTTTGAACGTAAACACGCCGTTTGCGCCATTCAGGCGGTCTTTGTACGCTGTTTCCAACGTACGGAATAATATAGGCACTTCAGTCTCTGGCATCACTTTCTGGATGCTTAAAAGCTTGGCATTGAAGTCTGGCACATTGACGGTCTGGTAGAACATTTGGTTGAAGCGTATGATATCGATGTCTTCGCCATGGACGGAGTAGATCGCCGAGGGTCCAATGATATGATTCAACATAGAATCAGAGTAGACAGTGTCATTGAGGAATTCACGGATCCTGAATTCTTCGTTAGCCGTGAAAGCAAAGCCATTGGGATCCACTTTTCCCTCCTCAGTGATCAGTCTTGCAAAATCCATTGTGTTCATTGGTTTGTAGAAGTAATAGCCCTGGATGTATTGCACGCCTAGCCCCATGAGATATTCGCACTGTTCCTTGGTCTCTACGCCTTCAACGATCACAGGCATCGCCATTGTCTTTGCCATATTGATGACCGACTCGATGATGTGCATGCCTTTTCTTTCGTTGCTTTTGTTCATCCTAAGGAAATACGCATCCAGCTTGATAATGTCCACATTCAGCTCACGTAGCATGTTCAGGGATGAAAAGCCACTGCCAAAGTCATCCATCAGGACAACAAAGCCCATGTCACGGAAAACCTGTACCGTGGAACGGACTTTTTCCGAATCCTCGCCATAGGCGGATTCGGTGATTTCAAGCTTGATTGCTTCCTTGGGAAGCTGGTATTTTTTCATCAAGTCATTTAGGAAACCGGGAACATCCATGGTGAAAATATCCACTGGACTAATATTCACGGATATCGGAACAAGTGGTTTTCCCTCATCCAGGGATTGGCGTGACCATTTGCCCACCTTTTCCCAGATGCAGCGATCCAAATCTGGCACAAAGCCATATCGTTCCAGCGTGGGAATAAAAGATAACGGAGGAACGATCCGACCATCGGGCTTCACCCATCTAGCAAGGGCTTCGGCACCTATGATCTGTCCACTTGAAGAGCGACATTGGGGCTGAAGATAAAAGGTAATTTCATCGTTTGCCAAGGCATTTTTAAAATCCGAAAGAACCTTGTGGTCTTCTTCCGCCTTGCTCACCATGGCCTGGGAAAAGAATTTCACATGTGACTTCATGTCTCCTTTCGCCTCATGGCAGGCAAGGGAAGCCTGGTCATAGAGCGAGTACGCGGACAGATTGCCCTGGGAATAACTGGCTCCAATGGCAGGAAGAAAGCCAACGGATGCTCCATGGCCTGTCACAATAGCGTGAATGCGTTCATACAGCGAATCAGTGTCAAAATATCCCGCGGGAACCAAAAGAGCAAAATCATCGCCACCAAGATACCCCGCTGTGCCATTATGTACATTTGCAATCATGCCCAATTCATGTCCGATGGCAGAAAGAACTTGGTCACCGGATGCACGCCCATACCATTCATTGAAGAGTTTGAAATTCTGTAGATCAATCGCAAGCATTAGCCAATTTACCTTGACATCAGCTAGATTTTGTTCACAGGCGGAAAAGAACGCATTTTCATACATCAAGCCTGTCAAGAGACTGTGCGTTTCTGTCTGTAGGTATCTGGTTCTTGTCTGCAAGTTTGCCAGATTCAATTCCTTGTACTCGGATTCCTTGACATTCACAATAAATACATAGAAGAAGCTATCTCCATCATCGTCATAGACCAGATGTCCAAAATCCTCTACATACTTCATGCTTCCCTGTTTTGGCATCACACGATAGCGTACATAGTCATGTCTGCCACCGCTCTTGAATGTCTGGTCGGCGATCTCCCTTTCAACCCGTACAAGATCATCGGGATGTACCATCCCGCGAAAACTATTCCCTGTATAGGTACGGAATTCTTCCATCGTCTCGCAGCCATATAATTCCAAAACGTTCTTATCCGCAAAGCATAATTCTTCCTCTCCCGTTGCCCGATACACAAAGAAGCCACCAGGTAGATTAGTTGGAATTCGTTCAAAAAACATCTGCTTCATTTACTTTATCTCCCACCATTTCCATGTATTCAGTCGCTTGAAAACTCATAATAGCCATAGGTTTTCCAAGGATCATTTTCAATGCTGTCGGAGGCGCTTTTCGCCCTGACAAACCTTTCTTCGATATCGGGTTCCTGATGGGCATTGGCATATACGCCAAAGCACAAGTCAACCTTGCCAAATGTCTCTTCCGTTGGCAAATCCTCCGAAGAATCCCTCAGCAATTGTTCATAGTCATCTTGATGCGGACAATACAGCAGGAATATATCCCCCTCTTTCCGACACCCAATCCCACCGGTTCTCCTTGCCAGTCTGCCAAGGGAAATACCGATGCTGCGAAGCATCAGGTCACCGAATTGCCGTCCATACTGTTCGTTTGCCGTACGGAAACGGTTGACAATGCACACAATTGCATCAAAGGCGGTTTCCTTGTAATGCTGGTCATAGCGGTGTACATACCGCAGGAAATAATCATAATTGAACAATCCCGTCAGCTTGTCCCTTTGCGTGCGTCGGATTAAGTCGCGGTTCTCCGATAACTCGATGCATTTGGCAACACGTGCCTTGATGATTTCTACGTCTGGGTATGGCTTGGGAAGGAAATCCATGGCTCCAATCTTCAAGCAATCCAATTCCGCCTTCATATCCACCGATATGAAGATCACTGGAATCAGCATCAATTCCTCGTCCACTTGCATTCGTGTCATCACTTCACGACCCGACATGCCTGGCATATACAGGTCGAGAATGACAAGAGCAATATCATCCTTGCGACTCTCTAGGATCTCCAAGGCTTCGATGCCATCGCAGGCATAGATCACATCATAGTCATCCTGTAGATATCTTCCGAGTATTTCACGGTTGGTCTCGACGTCTTCCGCAATCAGGATATGCCTGCGCACATTGATCACCGATATGTTCTCATAGTTTAGGGAATCCTTTGGCTGGCTGATTTCTTTGCCAGAGGGCGCTTTGCGGTTTTTGAGTTCCATCTTCTTCTTGTACATCAAGGCATCCGCCCTCTCAAAGACCATTCGGAAACTCTTGTCTTTTCCTTGATCGAAACGGGAACAACCAAAAGCAACCACCGTCTTGCCTTGTTCTTGGTTCACCATGACTTGCTTTTCAAATCTCGCTAGCAGCGCATCCTGGTCCACATAGTCCTCTGCTTCCAAGATCGCCGTGAATTCATCGCCTCCGATACGGAAGACATCGCTATGCTTGAAAAAAGAACAGATCATCCGACAAGCATCCTTGATGTATTCATCGCCAGCCTCATGGCCACGGGTATCGTTAATCGTCTTTAGGTTGTTCAGGTCAAAGACAACGACACTGAATTCAGGTGCCAGACCCTCCTTAATGCATTGGTTCATGCGTTCCCCTGCTTCGTTATAGGCATGCTTGCTCTTGACCCCAGTCAATGGATCGCGATAGGCCATTTCCATGGCGGACTGCAATTGTTCCTTCTGCCGCAATTCTCGCAATAATCCCTCTTCCATCATTCTTTGTTGTTCATTGGATTTACGCTCTACCTTCAGCTTCTCCAGCAACAAGACGATGATAACCAGGAACACAACGGTCAAAATAGCGATGACACCAACCCAATTATCCTTCAAGAACTCTTCAAAAGATACTTTTTGGGCATAATGCATATAAGAGGCAAGCGCTGAATCCATGTCTTCGCTCTTTGTCATGACCACCGTTTGATTCAAAAGAAAATATAACTCGCGATTCGCGCCATTCACAGCAAAGGACATTGGCATGGTTTCCCCCGAGGGCACCGAAAAGAGCTTCAGTTTCTTCATGATATCCTCGGCGGAAGGAATGCGATAATTGCTGACAAGAACGCAATCCGCTTCCCCCAAAGCAACCGCCGAATAGCACCTTTGCATCGATGTAAAGACCTTTATTTCCGAGGCAGGATATTGTGCCTTGACGAACGTCTCGATGTTCAGGTCACCTTCGCAAACCGCAAATGTAATCGTGCTGTCGGGCGAAAGCGTCTGATTGCTCGTGGCGCGCATAACGGCGTTCATCTCCGTTGTCATTGCTGGATTTGTCAAGCGAACACCCATCTCATCAGAGTCATAAGAGTGTAGGTAAACAGGGAAAACGCAATCGATCTCACCCGCCTTCATGGCATCAATCGCTTCTTGCGTCGATGCAAAGGGAATTGCCTCGAAATGAATATCCACTCGCCTCAGGTTATTTGCGGCATGAGCAAGATAATCCTTTAGCGCACCCGTCAATTCACTTGTTTCCTTGTCCGTTTGGCAAAACGGAATGTAATTATCCCGATAGCCAATCCGAATCACATCATGCTCCGCCAGCCAATCCTCCTGCATTGGTGTCAAGAAAGCGTTTGTTCTCGTGTTATACAATCTTTCTTCGTTCAATCTCTGGTTGAAGAACGGATCTTCATCCTGAATTCCCCCCAAAGCTGTGTTCAGCTCTGCCAACAGATCCGGACGATTCTTATTGACCGCGTAGTAATACTCTGATTCTCCAATACGGCAGCTTGGAGTCACCTTTTGCTCGGAACTAAATGTGTATATGGACGCATAGCCATCGATCTCTCCCCGCGTGACCATTTCCATGGATTCTTCTTCATCGACAACCAACGGAATCACTTCAAGGACAATATTGTTCTTTTCCGCCCAATCCTTCAGAAAGCCCTCTTGGATACTTCCCGCATTGACCCCAATGCGTGCGCCATTGAAGGCAGAAAGGTTGTCTGCCGTATGCATTCTATCCGCAGCATCTACATATATGTAGTAGGACTCATAGCCCATGGGAAGATCGGGAAAAGATACAAACTCCGTGCGTTCCTGACTATAGGAAACATCACATAGCATATCAATCTCCCCATCCTTCAGCATCTGGAACAGGTTTGGCCAGCTATCCTCTACATATTCATATGTCCACCCCGTATATGCAGCAATCTTATGTTGATACTCATAGTCTATGCCGCAACGCCTGCCAAACCTGTCCCAATAACAAAACGATGAATCAAACCAGCCAACCCGAACAACCGTTTGATCTTGTTCTTCCGCTTTTGCGACAATCGGCACAAACATGACAAGACATAGCAAGAAAACCACTATTGGCTTAATATGAAATAACGCAAAACATTTACTTTTCACGATACCACCTCTTGTTTGACAACATGGACCTCCCTGCCATAGCCAAGATCATCCACGATTCCCCAAACCAACCTCTTTCTATCTCAGCAACAAACCCATTATACCACTTTCATTCGCCTGTGCCATGCCCGATGACTAAGTAGGCAAAAAAATATCGTCAAACATGGTCATGGGTATGAACACCTCAAAATATGCAACACATTTGATCGTTCCAGCATAATTGTGCCTCTGAGTATACACATTAAATACACGTCATGTTCGATACGCTAAAAAAGCTGGCGAATCATAGCGATTCGCCAGCTCTTCATACATCAACATAATCAATTATAATAATTGCTAAATGAACAAGTGTGCTTCTTGTACGCGGATCAAAGCCGATACTCCACGCAAGCGGTGTTCCCAAGCTTGCCAATGCCTGTTGTCAATCGATGCACAAGCATTGCCATATAAATTTGAACGATCTGTTTCTTGTTATATTTCTAAACAGATTAAGAATCAAACGATTCCCTCGTATAACAGCTTATCCCCATAATGAATCTGGTTAACACCAGGTTCTTTCGTCTTGTTAAAATTAAAGCTAAGCATATAGCCAACCTTGAGGTCGTATGCGTCCAGATAACGGTTGATCTGTTTCTCGCCTTCCTCGTTGTACCTTTCCCCGCGCCATATCTTCAGCTCTATGATGTACCTTTGGCCGTTGTAGTGAACCACCACGTCCATCCTGCCCTTCTTTGCGTTGCGGTCCTCCACGCTGTACGTCCCGGTTCCGTTCAGGATCGGCGAAAGGTATGTCAGGAACATCTCCCTTCCGACATCCTCAATGAACTTCTTCCTGGCATTCTCGTCGTCCATGTCGCGGATCTGGTTCTGCGCCTTGATGAATCGCTCCATGATGAGGGGGACGTTC
>OMYM01000434.1 GCA_900315225.1 uncultured Erysipelotrichaceae bacterium
CCAGCGCTTGAAAGCGCACAATCATTATACCATGGGCTTTTTTATTCACAACTATTTTATGTTTGAATTTTCGAAATATATCAAGTGTATTGCAGATGAATTTATTGCACTTCCCAACAACATTATCAACCAGTTATTTGGGTTTAACTTTGATTTTCATGCAAAAATACTTGTCAATGGGTTGTTTTTGTGCTATTCTCCCATCAAGCATGTATCGCTGTGAAATTTTGTTTCTTGCTTATTTTCTGTTTCACCAGTCAGCATTATGACCGATATTTATCATAGCGCGCTCAATCTCAATACTTGCACATCATTTTTAGTCCGCCATCACTTACCAAATCCATTGTCTTCTCCATTCTACGCATCGACAGATCACAATAAAATTAGGCACTGCCACATTGTGGCAGTGCCTTCTCTCTCATCCTTTCAATTCGCTAAACGGCGTTAACCTTAGCGCGCAGCCTTCTGTCGTAAACATTGCTTCAATCTCTTCTACCGTCATATCTGTGCGCCGCACCAGATCATCACTTCCTTCCGCATAATACACCATAGATAGCGTTCCATCGTTCTCATGGTATTTGACTTCAGCTGTTTTCTCAATGACTTTCTCAGTTCCATCCCACGCAAACAAGTTGTACCCATGGGAACTTGCGCCTCCCGATCCCTCATTGTAGATCAGCTTATCTTCCCCAAGAACACTATGGTAGCGGGAGGCGCTGCCAAACATCCTCTTGATCTCGCCATTCACATTCACAAATAGATCATAGATATACCCGTTGCCATACCAATAGTTTTCTTGTTCCATGGGACCGATAAACAGTTCATCCACGCCATCGCCATTGATATCTGTAAATGCATATCCTACTGTGTCGAGGTTTGCATCGTTATATTCGTTCATGACGCTGAGTTCAGACAAGATATCGTCTTTGATCTCGTCTCTTTTTCCCAGGATATGTTCTTTGTACTTCTTCAACGTATATTCGTATTCAGGGTGGAGAATACCAGATCTCGATATCAGGATTCCAGTCTTTTCATCAAAGTGGTATTTTCGATCATTTATGATCCTCCATCCCTTTAACATTTCTCCTGTCTTCTTGTCATAGTGGTAAATATCATACTCCGACATATACCATCCTTTGATCATCTTTCCTGAAGAGTCATACCTGACCCATTTTCCTTCTTTGTTCGCTCCTTTTTCCAAGTCTTCTTGGTTGATGTAGGGGATCCATACTTCTTTGTTGGTTGCTTTTGCGCCTTCATTATCGCAATCCAGCCAATACCATCCATCTGTCACGGGGTCGTAGATCTCTCTGCCTCTTTCCTTCCCATACACGGTATCCGTGATATTCTTGGAATCTCCTATGATTCCCTGCCTCACTCCATTCTCATACCAATAGTCATTGCCATCGTCACTGTAGAAGCCAAAAGTTTTGGCTCCCAGTTCCTGTATCTCCACTGATTCTCCCTCAAGCTGGACGGTGTCATCCACCTTTCTCATGTTCACTGTACCGTTCGTCTTGCCAGATCCCTTTGCTACTTTTCCTTCCTTCATTCCCATGTATCCTGTGAAGGTGTATTCGTCTCCCTCCACAACAATTCCTTGTTCGTTATGCAATGTGATCTTCTGGCTTCCTTCTGTCTCTACATCCATGTATGTACCGTTCATATACGCAGAGACATTGGCTTCTCCATATCCTTCAAAGGTGAATTCCTCGCTCTCATCCACCTCCAGAACACATCTACAGACTTCTTCGCCAATGACTCTGATAGAGTAAACATGCATGTCTCCTTCATAACCATCATTGCCATACCTCAACATCTGTCCGTTGTCATTCTTCACAACAATTGGTTGTGACATTGGTATGGCAATGATGGTTCTTCCATCCTTGGTAAGAGATGCATCGGTAGGGATATTGTGAGACCATCCCGATGCCCGATAGAATCCATGATTTAGATAATTCCCAATCCCTACATAGCTTAGCCTGACATACATATCCTTGAGATCTTTCTTAGATTTACTATGGTTCGCATCAATGAACGAGAAAGAAGTATAATCATCCTGTATGTACATGTAAAGATAACCTTTGTCTACACCATTAACATCATATATCTTGATGCGATGTTGAGGCTTTCCATCACCCGTAAAGTCATCATAGTCATATCCACACACAATGACATGATGCCCTTTTACACCCTTCTCATCGAAATAGTAGCTAAGAACAAAAGGTATTTTGTCTTTCTCACTCTTCTTCGCTTCCAAGACAAGTTTCTGTAGGAATACGTTCAATTCATCATGTCTTTCATCCCATCCAGCAATCATCTCATCTTTGTACGTTACGGCATCTTCTTCAAACACCGATGTATGCCTCAACAGCTGATAGTAGTTGATCACATCCCTAAAGCTTGTATCTACCCGTGGCATGTCCATGTCATGGTAGCACTCTTTCGTATACGCTCGCATGACCTGGGAAACAGCCAAGCCAAAGCTTGACCCATTCCATTGCTTTTCAGACTCAATGAACATCATTGTGGGTATATCCACCAATGTCTGTAGCCGTGAGAGATACTTTGTGCCATAGTCATTCCTTTCCCCTTTCCCAAAGAAGGCTCTTGTTGTATGATCAAAGGAATTGTTATCCCTTCCTAACACAAAGTAATTCCTTTGAACATACGGGTCTTCCCATTCGCACAAGAACACTTTATCATCTTCCAAGAAATCCCCTGATTGCCATGTTCCATCTTCATTCCCTTCATCCAACATGGCATACTTCCCCTTGGGTTCTCCATCCTGCCAATGGGTGTAATCGCTAAAATCAAAGTAGACCCTCTCACCCTTCATCGTCATATACCGATAGACTACATCGTTCTCCCTTTGCGATGATATGGTTGCCATATGCCCACCTTCATTCTCGCAGAAAGCACATGCTTCGGACCAAGAGAGATTTCCTTGGCTAAACATGACATACCTGTTACCGTTGTAATACAACCCATCTTCTGGCACATCATGTTTCTCTTTCCGCAGAATCATATTCACTAGACCAATCGAAGTTCCTCCATTCTTTGCGTCTAGATCTCTTGCATAGACTGTCAATTGTTTGACACCACATACATCTACCGCTATCTCCATTGGCAAGCTTTCTTGCGTCAATACATATGACGCAAGAACATATTCCCCATCCATGAACGACAGTTCTATCTTGAAATCCGTGGTATCATACCCCTTTAACAACACTATGCATCCCCTTAAGACATCATAGTCACCTCCAATAGAGAATACAGATTTTGCCCAATTGTTCGAACCAACAATCCATGCTTCTAAGCCATGTTCATAAGAATTGCCATCAACATCCACTCTCCCTTTGGAATACCGATTCCTTCCAATGACATCCACAAAGCAATCCTCTCCATTCCCCTCCTGTAGCAGGATTTCACATTCATCCAGATTCATTGCCATGAGATCAGCACCAGATGCACGCACAGGCATACTCACAAAGCACACGACCATTAACAACGACATCATCATCCTAGCTATACTCTTCATCATCTTCCCCTTTCAAGGCATCTTGCCTGATACTCAAAGAATACCCCA
>OMYM01000538.1 GCA_900315225.1 uncultured Erysipelotrichaceae bacterium
CCATGCCTGCCGCAGCCAGTATCCTGGACACCTCTTCCTCCGTGAAGCCGAAGCAATCGGAGTATTGGTAGGACAGGATGGAATACGACGCAAGGTTGTTGAAGCCCGTGTATCCACTGTTCTTGACCGTGTGGAGGCATCCCGACATCAGGAGCGCCTCGACATGCTCCGTTGTCTTTCCGACATTGCTGAGCATGGACTGGACCATGTCCGCCACATCGTTGTAGCAGGGCTTCCCCAGCGCCTTCGCCATCGGGACGTCGTATTCGTCCACGATCACAAACGCCTTCTTTCCATAGTGCTTGTGAAGCATTGACGCAAGCGTCATAAGGGAGCCAATGACATTGGAAAGATCAGCCGTCTGATAACATATGTTGTCATAATCGTGCTTATCGTATTCTGTCATCTTGTTGCTAGATGCCAGTTCGTCAAATCCCTTGAACACACGGGCCAATTGAAACCGCAGGCTTGCGAAAACATCCTCAAAAACGTTTCCCTTGACATCCTTGAGAGAAAGAAAGATGACAGGATATTGATTCATGTACTTTCCAACGGTATCAGGATGCTTCATGATGTCCAGCCCTTGGAACAAGGCCTTGCTGTCGCGGCGGATGTCAAGGAAGTCACGAAACATTGTCATGACCATCGTTTTTCCAAACCGCCTGGGACGTGTGAACAGAACAGGGGTCCGGAATGATTCGGTGAGAAACTCATGGATCATCTCCGTCTTGTCTACGTATAGATAGCCTTTTTCAATTTGTGTCCCAAAGTTGTCGTTTCCAGGATTAACACTGAGTTTGTTCATGGTCCCCTCCTTGCGTATTCAGTATACCATATTCTTGCTGTCTTTGCTTCTTTTCTTCTATGAGACACCGCAAAAACTTTCGTCTTGAACAATACAGAAGCGTGGCTTGACCCCCCTTCGATGATCCAGGCATATTTACCATATCAGCCAATGCCTCAAGCATTTCCGTCCTTTCAACAAATATATCCTCGAATTGCAAGTCTATAAACTCACTTGTCGATGGATTCAAATACACTCACATGTCTTGCTTCCTTCATCCTGCCCATATTATAAAATACCAGCAATGGGTAAGCAAGACAAATGAACCATATGGAATACCCGCCGTGTTTTCATCCTTCCTGGCAAATTGCTAAAACTGTTTTTGTCATAAGCAATGCTTTTTGCATATTTGAACCTTTATCACATCCAAGCAAACATCCATAAAGCTTTACCATGCCATCAAACATCTCATGGTTCATGGACGGATACTTCTTGACAAGCGCATCCTTGATTTGACTCTCATCATAATCTGATGTCTCAATCCATGATTGACTTTTAAACATGCCACAATACAACACCGTACCAACAAAGGATATAGCCCTTGTATGAAAGTCTTCATTGCCTGCCATGACCTCACGATTCGATATTCTATTTCGACCTGCATGATTCCCTGCATCAAACACCCTTACCCGAATCCGATCATTTAACAAAGATTCCACCATCGTTTTCTCTGGATCTAATTCAATCGTTTCTATGTTCTTTCTTTGCAGTTGATCAAATACACTTAACAATGCCAATGTAAGCTTGAGCAGCTCTTGAAGCGTTAGCTTCTCTTCATCCTGCAAATAATCAACCAGTGATTTCCCTGGCTCTTTTCCAGAAATCGAATATTCTATCCATGAAATAGTATCTTTGCTATCAAGGGTATCGGGATGTCCTTTACCAAGCACCTTTTCTCTAATCACAAGGGCTTTATTTTCATATGCAAGGGATTTTTGATCATTCCCACACAAATCATATGCTTGACTTATGTCATTGAGAATATTAGCTATTTCAGGATGATCTATGCCAAGGCTTTTTTTTATATATTCCCATGGCAGTATGATAACATTCCAATGCATTGTCAATATCACTCATGTCATTGTAAGCCAAGCCAATGTTATGATAGCTTGACGCAATCAACGGATGATCGTTCACAAGCACCGCTTGACGCATTGTAAGAGCCATACCATGCGATTCTATAGCATCTTCATAGTTTCCCATATGCCATTGTGCAGCACCGATATTTGTATAGGCATCTGCTAGCCACAACTGCATATTCTCTGACAAATTACTCACAGGACGTAAAGCAACTGCCTCTATGCCATATTCCAATGCTTGTTCAAACTCAGCAACATCAAGGCAGATATCTGCCTTGATGTTAAGAACTTTGATCTTGTCAACCACACTTGTCAGATCATCGACAGGCATATCCATAACCTTGAGATACACATCATAAGCCCTAAAGTACTCATTCATTCTCAACAAATAACACACCATGGAAGCATAGATTTCCAAGATAAGCATTTTATATATGCTATGGTTCCTTGCTACATCAACCAAACTTGATATGATGCCTAACATTTCTTCATCTCTTATGGCGTGTTGTTGTAACAAAGATAGATATTCTTTGGTGCTTGTCAATCGTTCTCTTGTCAAGAGGGTTTCATCCTTGATATCTGTAGCAAGGATTCCTTTCTTTTGAATAGGCATGAATTGTTCATATCCAAATGAATATGAATGATTGGATATTATTCTATACCCTTCATAAAACGTATAATCCGCATGAAAACTAACACTACTGAAAAAGTCTGGACCTTTTCTATACATTTCTTTCAAGAACCATTTCGAAAAGACAAATAGAACAACCCCGTCATGTTCGATGATATTTTCCCGATTGCCATTGATGACAGACACAAGCCTAAGAATTGCATCATCGTCATTCTCTATGTTCATCTCCATATGAACCATAACCAAGACTTTACCAGGATTATCATTCAGTGTATCTTGCAATAACTTTGTCTCTAGCAAGGCATTACACCTTTCGTTTATAACCTAAGTTTGCCAGTTTAATGAATCTAACTTCGGACATTCAACCCCCAGAAAAGCCTTTGTTTTCTAGTAGTTTTTGATTGACGGACGTCTCTCCACGACTATATACTATAGGTGGTTACATAGGCACATAGGAGGCGCGCATGTTTATCACGAAAGTCAACAACAACGGAACGGATTATCTCAAGCTTGTTGAAAACGTTTGGCTGGCCGGGGCAGCCAGACCAAAGAAAAGGGTTGTTCTCAGCATTGGCCCGCCGAAGAGGTTCGATGACGGACTCCCCGACTACATTGGCAGGCCAAGGAAATCGTTCAAGGAGGGAAAGCCGACCATCCCCAGGCCTCAGGAATTCGTGGCTCCCCTGGATGAGCTGGAAATAGAGGGCATCGGATGAGGACTTCGCATCCGTAAATCTTCACACGGGCAGTTTCCACCCCGAATGGGACGACGCATGCGTTCTTATTGGAAATCACGCTTGAAATCCCTTTGCGTTTGTGCTAGCATGCAGGTGAAGGGAGGCAGGCACTACGTGCCTTTTATCAAAACATGGCAAATGACACCGAATACTGTTCGAATGTTAAAATCTAATACGAAAATATGTATAATTGGAATTGCTATGTAACCATATGTTATCGAATATTAAAACAGGCTGAAAAGTACGTCCACAAGCGCTTATAGGCCTGTTTTTGACTTCGCGAAACTGGCAAACTTGGGTTATAAAGTCAATGACAGCCACAGGATGTTTTGACTGTTCTTCAATCTCTGTGACAAATTGCCAGATTGAGATCGAATCATTTATCGCAATACATCCATATCCACTCACATCATCATTCTTCAGAAAAGCAACCAATCGTCTAAAAGAAGGAATCAAGCAATATTCAATCATATTATAGTAGTTTTCTTTCTTCTTTCCAGTATCTCTTTCATTAATGGGTGAACATCATACCATCCTTCCCCATTGTATTCAACAAGCATGCCTGTTGTAAACAACTCCATTAACAAGTCTGTATCATTTATTTCAGCGACTGCCGTATCCTTCGTTTGATCATTCATAACGTGAAACAATACATCCATGTAAGATCCTTTTATCATATCCTTAAACATGCTCTTCTTCTCAGTATAAGCAATCTCCAGATCTTCCGTTGTGATAATATTGCTATCAAAGCCAAGCGCATTCAAAGCAGCATTCCTAAGGAAAAAGAACAGATCTCGTATATTTCCACCACTCTTTTTTATCGCTGTAGTCAAATCATCTGGATTCTCAAAGATTGTATCAATATCAGCACGCGCCATAATAAGCTCTCGCAATGCCTCAATTCCTGGCTTATAGTCACTACCATCCCTGTTATGCACTTTAATCTGTCTCAGCTTAAAAACACGGTCATGGAATCTCTTATGCTCAGAAGCATCAGCGATAAATTCATAATCCAAATTTACAACAAACGAAGACACATCCTTAGCTCTTTCTACTTTTCTAGTCATTGTTGTACCTCAAATATATGACATTTCCTATTTTAACATATCCTCTTAATTAAAGGTTGGAGACATAGTGGACATTGGTCTGCAGCATTGCATACACCACAGAAATCGTAAAGTCTAGGTTAACCAAGCACGTCAATCACCTATAACCCACATATTTCCATGAATTTCTTTGCATTCTCGGCTCTTTCCGATAAAAAGAGCTAGATCACATCTAGATTAACACGAAAATGAGGGATGAACAGTGAAAGACAACGATAAACTCTGGGAAAACAGTAGGAGAGGCAAGCTAAATGAGCTATTCGCATATTTTGGCGTGGATGTACAGCAAATGATTACGGATTTAAACACCGAAAGGAAGTAGGACGCAAAGGTTCAGCGCCTTAGGCGATACTGGCTACCATTGGTTCACACAGAAAACTGTAAAGGTTAACTAGACTTTGCGATCTCTGTGGTATAAACGAAACATTCCATAGCTGTCGTATCATTGAAGACAAACGATGAAGAATTCCACTTAATTATGCATCTGAGTACAAAAAGCGGATGCAGCAAAGCACGACCATGTTTGCATATTCACAAATGTCATCAAACCCTCCTGGGAGAATATAAAACCTCAGAGTTCCTAACTCATTATCAATATGTTCTTTGCTTCAGGACAAGCGATTCAAGATTATACTGGAACGATCAAATATCTGGAACAGATATTTACAATCGTTCCGCATATAACAGCAGGCAGAGGATGCAGAATTCTACATA